>NZ_WXWP01000076.1:0-8862 GCF_009904765.1 Vibrio sp. V39_P1S14PM300 | reverse complement strand
AAGTAATGGCCTTGGTAAAGTTCACCTTCACCGCCACAGTTTCACCAGAAAGCGGCGTCGCTGGTGTCAGTTGTGGAATGCCATCGACCGAAGGCGCCTGAGTATCCAATTGCAGAGTTTGGGTTTCTGATTCAAAAGTCTGCGCATTACGTGTTGCTGATGCCTGAACACTGACTTCACCATCACTGGCACTCAAATCAAGCGATACCGACCACTGACCACCGCTGAGAACCTGAGCGGTTTCCGATTGAAGCGTACTGCCCGCCTGTTTTGCGACCACAGTGATCGAAGCACCGGCAGCCAGACCCGTTGTTTGGCCGCTGATCACCACGCTCTTCGCCTGTTCCTGGCTGTATGGCGTATCCTGATTTGGCGTCAAAGCCCAGGTCACTGGTGTATTCACGGTTTGTGAATGCGCATCCAGAGCATTTTCTGCGGCGTTTTTGAAACCACTCACTTCGACATTCACCGTTTCCTGCGTAGCTGAAAGCGCTATCTCTGATGTGGTGGTTGCCGTCCATGTGCTGCCAGAGCCCGTTAAGGTCGTGTTTACACCCGCAATCGTCACCGCCCCTTCGGTCACCGACTCGCTGAAAGTCACATTCACCACTGCAGCGGAACCATCGCGTAATGTATCAACACTGATGTTGCTAACGCCCGGCTTTTGCTGGTTCAGCGTCAATGTCTTATCCGCAGGCGCCAACTCACTGGCGTTGACCGTAATACTGTTTGCCACTGTCACGTCACCACCGAAGATCAAAGTGATCGGGCCATCGGTAAACCCAGAAATGTCGTATGCTGAGCTTGCCCAAGTTCCTGCATTGGCGTCGTAGTTCAGCGGTTGAGCGGCCGTTTGCTGCGTCGCACCTTTTAGCTGCAGTGTCATCGTGGAAGATGCCACATGCGTAAACGTACCGCTGATGATGACTGATTTAGCGTCAGACTCATTGACCTGATCAGGCATCACAGTCACCGCCATCTGTGGTGAATACGCCAGCGAGTAGTCACTGTTGGCTGAGCCGATATTGCCGTATTCGTCCTGATAATCCGTCACTGTCAATGCCACAGCATCGGTAGCATCCACACTTGGAACAACCACATTACCATTCCAAACCGTCCCTTCTGGGTTTGCTGTCAATTGAACGTCTGCACTACCCAGAGTCGCTTTCACTCCGCTGACTTTCTTATTGAACGTCAGCGAAACATTGACCGATTCACCCGAAACCTGATGGGTAGGGTTAAAGGTTACATTGCTCAGAGCTGGCTGAGTGCCAGACATCGTTGCTTCACGTGACGCATTTGCTGACGTTCCATTTTGATTGCTTCCTGAGACTGTCACAGAGACATTACCTTCGCTCCAGTCAGCAATGTCGACTGGTGATGATGACCATTCGCTGTCGCTGCTAAATGTAGCTTCAATCGTTGTGGTCTCGCTGTTAGCACCTGACAAGGTGATGGACAGGGTATCACCTTGCTCAAACCCCAGTGCGCTGCCGCTCAGCACCAAGGCCTGCGCTTCATCGACTAAGATCACATCATCGGCCGTGATCGTGTTCACAAAAAGTTCTGGTTGGACATTAAAAAGGGCTTCCTGTGAAGCCCCCGTGTTGCCAGCCAAATCGGAATACCCCGTCTGGACAACAACACGTTGACTGACCTCCCCGGCCTTGAGCTGGGGAGTGACACTCCCCACCCAAGTTTTCAAATACTCTTCCCCGGAACTAAAGCTGATATTCACCTCTCCGAGCTTGGCGCTGACGTCCTTAACAGGCTTCGAGAACGTCAGTGTCACGGTATTCTCTTGCCCATTGACGACGGGTATCTGATCAAGCGAAATGTCATTCGAAACGATGTTTGGCAGCGTTGCGGACAAATTGAATTGTATTTGCTCCGATTGCACCTTTGCTCCTTTGGCATTGGTGCCTTCCGCCATAACGCTCACTTCTCCATCCGCAACCGACGAGAGATCAACGGTTGTCTGCCAGGTATGGTTACTTACCGTAGCTTCGAGCGTGCCTCCGACCTGATGCGTAATTTCACTGCCCTGAGAGTAGAAATGCAACGCAAGTTTATCACCGTCACTAAAACGAGTGCTGGTTCCCGAGATGGCAACGCTACTCACGTTAGTCGAGTTGACATCATTGATCGTATTTACCGCCAGAGTGGGAAGCAACGGCAACCTAAAGTTACTGTTAGCTTCGCCTTTATTACCGGCCACATCACTGTATTCGTTAACCTTAAGAACCAAATCCGTCACGTTATCACCAACCGCAGGTGCAGTCACAGTACCATGCCAAACCATCAGGTTGACGTCGTCTTGTGTCCACTGCACCACGTTAGAGATACCGCCCTCGGCACCAAGGCTGCCTGTAACGCTCGTGACTATTTCTGAGAACTGTGCCGTCACCTTCACCGATTGACCGCTGCTTGCCACCTGAGGATCAAACTGTACTGCCTCAAGTACCGGAGCCGTACCATCTAACTCAACGGACACTTCTTGTGGTGTGCTAGTTAGCCCCCACACATCTGTTACTTCAACGACAACTTTCAGTTTTGATTTGTCGATATCGCTAGAAAGCAGCTGGTATTTAAAGGTGTTACAGAAGTAACCATCACCACAATCGCTGGCTTGGCCGAACCTGGCAGAGGTATCTTCACTGAATACATACGCTTGTCCATCCACACTGACGGTGTAATCGGTCACCTCCGAACCTTCATAAGCTTTGTACTTGAATTTCACTTCAAGACTTGCACTTACGTTCGCTTCTATCGACGTCCCTGCTGCTGGTGATTCAATGCTCGCCTCAATCTGTCCTCGTGGGCGAACGATAACGATCGGTTGTGGATCAGCCTTGTTACCGGCTTTGTCTTCAAGCGCTTTGACTACAAATTCAAATTCACCCGTTGAGTTAGTACCCGGTAGCAATGAGTTCACCTCTCCAGAGAAGTCACAAGCAAGACCACCACCCGATAACGGCTCACATTTATCTTTACTCAGCAAAATGTCCAGCGCACTCACTTTACTCAGTGTTGGCTTACCTGCCGAAGAACCAGCCGCATCCTCACTGTAAACACCAGAGAAATCGTCGCTAAATTTCAGCTTGGTTACAAATTTCTTCTTACCGTCGACAGTCAGTACACTCTTCTCATTGAGGAAGTATTTCCCGTTTACCCAGTTCGAATCAGCTTCATCTTTCACCACAGTCGGTACTGTTGTATCCAAGCCTGCGAAACTGAACAGACTCACTTTTTCGGCTTTATTTTGGGTAAACGTTCTGGTGATCAAAACCGGATTTTTCATCGACTGACCAGCTATACCCTCCAACTGACAGGAGTAAGACTTATCGCTTGGTAAAACCAGTTGATACGGAGGATCCTGGTTATCAGGCACCTGATTACCAGAGCCGTTCCAACTGTCACGGATCCAACATTCCAGCTTCTCGACCTGCGCCTCACCACTGTGCTCAAACTCAACATTCAGAGACTTACCAGAAATATACGTGGCAAAGTTAGCTGGGCTGGTCACTTTCGTTAACGCGACCCCTTCACGTTGAACATTCAATGTGTAAGTGCGCTTAGCGGTGTTCGGGTTGCTTTGCATATTTCCTGGGTACACCACGTTGTCTTCAACACTGAATTCAAAAGTGTACAGGCCGTCTTGTGACGTTTTATCTATGCCAAGTGTTACTGACCACTGATTATCTTCGCCTTTTTGCATCGCCAGTGGGATGCTTGCACCACCATTGAATTTGTAGAAGGCTTCCGGCGTTTTCGTTCCGCTAATGTCTTCGGCGCGCAACGTAAAGACAATGTCCCCCGTTTGGTTAACAAAGCCGCCATCCGATATCAGAGAAGAGTCGGCCTTGTAGCTAGCCTGCAGTTCTTTAATATCTGGCACGTTATTATCAACCCGAATATTAAAACTTTGTGAGTTGCTAAATCCACGTGTGTTACTCGCTTCAACATGCAGTGTGACATCGCTTTCAGCCAACACGTTAATCAGGCGCTTTGCATCCCCCGACGGGGTTGTACCATCGATGTCTGGTTTTGTCTGATCCACTGGGTAAATCCAGTAACGAATCGTGTCTTTGTTTACACCGTCGTTACTCTGGTTATCCAAGTTAGAGCCATCGTAATCCACTGCGTTAAGCGTAAATTCATAGCCATTTTTAGTATAAAAATAGTTTTTACTGATGTCCGCTACGTTAAGGCTGAGCGTTGGGCCATTGCGGTCAATCCGCACCTGACGTGATGGCAACTCAGATTCAAAACCTTTTTTATCCTTAGCTTTAACATACAGGTAAACCTTGTCGGACTCGCTGCCTTTAAGGTCAATATTGTTGGCTTCAGATTCGGCAACGTTCAGCTTGTAAGAACCGACTGGTTGGGTCGATAGCACCTGCTCTTTTACCAGCGTATCCTCACTGCCATCGGTGTGCTTTTGATAAAGAGACACCGCTTCAACACCAGACGCATCCGTGATGGATGTAAAATGGACATCAAAGCTCTTACCTAGAACATTCCCTTGAGTTGAAATAGTGTCTCTAGCCCAAGGCGTGTCCAACATCATCGCCGGACCAACAATATCAGGAGTAAAGGTCAAAACGCCTTGTGAGCTTGTACCTGCAGGCACCGCCGCATTTTTCGCAACAACGAAGAACTGGTGCACGCCGTCTACCGATGCATTAATGTTTCTTGCAATCAAACGCACCTTAACGTCCGGTTGTTCAGCAATCAAACAAGCGGGCGCAGTTTCAGTCGAAAGATCGTCCGCACATTGCACAAGATCCACAACCTCACTCAACGGCGCTTTATATTTCACACTGATCTCAGAAAGTGGGCTCTGACCATCGTCTGCCAGTAGAATCAGGCTGCGTGGAGGCCATTCGTCATTACCACCCAGTACTTTAGGAATCTCTGCGGTACCCTCACTACGGGCAACGGGGCTGGTGGAGTCAATGTTGACCGTAAAGGTTTCAACACCGTACGTATTTTGATCCCGTTTGTTCTGCAGTTTGTCCTCGGCGACAAAGTACACTTTCCAGTTACCGTTATCGAGCGTGTGCTTGCTTTCACCCTCACACGATAGGCACAGCTCTAACGTCGTATCTTTGCCAACATTCTTCAATTCGTCTTTTGTAAACACCTTCGTTTTGCTTGGATCGTCTTTCGAAACAAACAAAACTTTACGCTCATCCGGAATATCACCGACACGATCGGTTACGGCAAAGCGCAATGGGATCTGGCCTTGGATATTCAGATAAGTATCGGCATTGCTAACGCCTGCAGGGAGTTTGTACTCGACGCTAGGGTAATCATTATCAACGACAAACACGGTATAATGCGGTGGATTATGGTTGTTACCCTCCACGTCTTCCGCCTCTACCGCAACAGTGAGTTGATCAATACCCGGATAGCTATCCTCGTCTTTGGTATTCAAGTCAAAGCTTTCAGATCTCTGGTAATCCGTTCCTGTTTTGAGTTGTTTCTCGAATGCCTTTGTATCTGAGCCATTCAGTGGACGCCAAAGCGCACTGAATACCGGAATCGGAGAGTTCTTAATTTTAGACGCGTCTTCAATTTGAACGTTAAACTTCACTAAGCCGGCAACGTAAGTCTCATTATCCGCTTTGTATACTGAGCCTGTACCCGCGTCTGCTGACGCTGTGACTGTCGGACTTGGTGCTTCACCATCAATACTTCCTCCAGACTGCGTAAAGATATTCTGTGACGCGTTGTTTACGGTAATACTTGGATAGGCTTTAGCAATGACGTCTGCCCACTCCAGAGCATCCCTCACTGAAATACCAAAAGACGTCATAACATTATTAACCGCCATCGCCAGCACTTGACGATACGTCTCTGACGTAACTTTATCTCCGTTAACAAAAATCTGCTGGCCTTGGCTGTTCACACCGTCCGCTTTGCCATCCGCGGCCAGATCGTCATAAAACGCCGCGGCATACTCAACTGAAGAAATTCGGGAGCTTCCGCCAGTCAGATCGAGCAGGCCTTCCACAATGAAGCGGTGGAAGAACTCATCGTTCAACAAAATCTCTTTTAGGTCTTCATTGGTCGCATAACCGGTCAGAACTGGATCAAAACCGAAGAAAGAAGCGTTACTTTTAGACGCCAGGGCATTCACAACTTGCTGCAAATACGCTTTAGCATCAGCGTACGTATGCTCACTCTGCTGGCTCCAGATGTAGTCAAACAATCCGGTATGGTATGCCGATAATTCTGTCAGATATATGGTTGAAGGCGGGTTTAGAGCATCAAAGTACGCGCCTAAATGTGCGTTACTGAGATCGACATCTCTGCGTGTTTTGTTGCTCCATTGGTAATAATACGCTTTCCCCGCACCTGGATTACTGAGCTTGAGTTGCAAGAACTGATAAGCACCAAGGTCGGAGCGTAGTTGACAGGTCGCCACATCCGTCGCCCCCTCAACAAGCCGTGTAGTGCAGCTTGCCACCGGGTTACTGTCAAAGTTACCTTTAGAATTTAATCCACGAAGTTCCACCAGCGCATTAGCAAATGGTGTCACCACATTGAACGTAGGCAAGTCAAAGGTCGATCTGAAGTAAATGGTACTGACATCACTTAGGTTACCAGAGCGATCTTCAGTGGTAATGGTAATCTTCTGTTCGCTGCGCTCCGGTACGGACGCGTAATTATCTTCAAGAAGCTCCTGTACGAAGGGAACGTAATAATTGAGGTAAGAGAGTGGCTCTTCCCCGTTTTTGATGATCTCTTCGTGAGGAATGGCACCGGTCGGTTTCGAAAACGCATCGTGACTGCTTACTTGACCAGCAATATTGTAGTCATTATCCGTCGGTGATTTTACGTAATAACGCACCGTTACTTTCAAATCTTCTGCAGAGGTTCCCTGCGCGCCGCCTTCCACATCAAAATTGTCATCCTGTACTTTTACCTTGATGTAAGGAATGTGGTTATTTTTCAGTGTGGTCAAGGCACTGGCATTGAAATCAGCAAAATCAATATCCTGGTGGACGGCTTTCAGCCCTGAGCGAGCGTATACAAAGTCGACTTTCAGATGGTCTTGCGTGGTAGAGATGTTACTTTCAGTAAACGTATTCGACGTGTAGTCTTTGAGCTCTGTTAAGCCCCGGCTACCGTCAGGCGCAATTGAAATAAACGCCATCTGCGCGTCGTCAATGTTCGGATATGTTACTGACTGTGTTGGCGGTGAATTGTCTTTGGTGACAACCCACTCTTTTCGAGTTTCATTCCCCTGAGCATCCGTTGCAGTGATGGTGAACGTGGTCGCCGCACCAAAGCCAGTTGCTGGATATGGTTCGTTGAAGGCACATTTTTCGCCCGCAGGTTCACGACAGGTGATGTCACGGAAGTCGTCCTCACCTAGGCTAATGGTCAGACTTGCAATTTCACTGGTGCTGTCCATCGCCCAACCTTGAAGGTTGTAGCTGTCATTCGTGCTGTTTATGGTCGGTGATGACTCAACTTCAATCACAGGTTTTACGTTGTCCCAGAAGAAAGGCAACAATACGCCGCTGTTCGACTCATGATAATTGCCGAGCACGTCCTCAGCATACACGACCAAACGCGCCCCAAGGATAAGAGGCTCTCCCTCATCTGGCGTTGGATAATTGCGGTCGATGGTAAATGTGTCCACTTCCACACTGGCTTGAGTAGCACGGATACCGCTGGTAAAGTCAGTCAGGTCCAGCTTGCAGTACTGCTCCATATAACCGTCAGTACACTGCATTTCCTCGGACCAACCATTCGCGGTTTCCAATTGCAGTTTGACCGTTAGGTCCTTGACACCGACATCATCTTTTAGATCGATGATGATTTTGGCATCACCGGCAAGCACGCTGTCACTGTTTCGCGTCACCGTTGGTGCATCTTGATCGATGGCGACTTCATCTCGTGGTGGCAACGCGCCGCCGTTGCCGTTTGGCGTGCCTAGTTTATTGAGCTGCTCACTGAAATCGCGGTATTCGCTCGGCTTGGTGCCCGACACGTTTAAAGCAGGATCGTTCACGACAATCATCACGTGTTGGGACAGTACGTTCGTATATAACTCGCTGTTTACGTCAACCTGACCAAAGCTCATACCCAATTCAACGCCGTTAGCGTCTGCTTCTTTACCATCCAGCACTCCATCCGAGCGGATATCTCGATATTGGATGTCCGATAGATGCATTGATGTATAAAGGGTTTTACTTTCTTCGGTAGGGTAACGGTCTATCAGATCTTTGGCGTAAGACGAATAAGCCGTTAATAACGCGCCGTATTTATGGCCATCGGTGGCATTGCTGCTTTGACCGCCCTTGGTAATGTCAATCGGGGTGGTTTCGTTAACATCAAAACCGTACATATCGCTGATGGTATTTACCGAGCTTGTGACCGCATTGGTCGCACTCTCTCCACGTTCGATTTTGTACTCTGCCAGACCGGTCGCCATATTTGACAACGGCGTCAGCATGATCGACTGAGATGTTCCTTCTGAGAAGTTGGCCACACTCGACATCGTCATTGTTTTGCCATTACTGGCCGATATCACTTCTTCTGTAATCGGATCGCGGTAAGCGCCGCCGCTGGCCTTCACATAGACCGGCATGCTAGAGGATTTGACCGGAACAGAATAGTAACCGGACTGATCCGACTTGGATTCACCCAGTTTACGTCCTAATTTTCCGTCTTTGTATTCCCAAACAGATACTGTGGCACCAGATACTGGCGCATCGTATACCTTGCCTGAGATGGTTCCGGTTGCGCGATCCGGTGGCGTAGAGTCTTTCTTACTGCCACCGCCACCACCGCCGCCACAGGAAGCGAGCGTCATGGCTAAACAGACTAAAGACAACCTAGCTA
>NZ_WXWP01000163.1:0-8882 GCF_009904765.1 Vibrio sp. V39_P1S14PM300 | reverse complement strand
CTTCTACAGCAATGCTGATATTTAACAAGGTATGAGAACGTCGTGACACCTGAAACAAAACGGAGTTTGAGATGATTAATAAGCGATTTTTTAAAACCAAAGACGAAGTGGAAGTGACTTTTGAGTTACCTCAAGAACTGGCCGGAGATTCGGTGGCGCTGGTTGCCGACTTTTTGCAGTGGCAGCCGATCGAAATGACGCGCGTGGCAAAATCCAAATGTTACAAATACAAAACCCGTCTGCCAAAAGACGGTGAGTTTGAATTTCGCTACTTGATCGATAACGAACGTTGGGTCAACGATCCTCATGCTGACAATTATAAGCCAAATGGTTTCGGTGAAGATAATTCCACTGTGGTGACGTACGCATGATTGACCACTTTTTTGCCGTGAGCTGGTCAAATGATAAATTTGGCCGAAGTGAACGCTTACTTGGAAAAGTCTGGTAAATATAAAAGGCGCAATTGCGCCTTTTTTGATCTTACTTTTACAATCCAAACCTAGAAATTTTTTTTCAAAACCGTAGTCTAATCACTTCGTTTACACTCTATTGAGGCTTATTGTGCGTCCGAAGTCTGTAGCTGCGCGTATTTCAGCGTGGTCAAAACAAAAAAAGATCCTAGCTGCGTGCCTTCCTATCGTAGCGATCGCGATCTTCTCTTCTTCGCGAGACAGCTCGCTCCAGGGCACTGTTGAGCTCTCGTTGCCGGAATCTCAGGTGATTGACACCATTCTGGCTGAAAATCAGGCGGCTCATGACATCCCTGATTATGAATACCAAATTTCGAAAGGTGACAACCTGAGCTCGATATTCAGCACGTTAGGATTCTCCTATCAGGAGCTGATGAGAGTCATGGAAACCGATTTAAACTATCTGGTGCTCGATACGCTCAAACCAGGTAATACATTACGCTTCTGGAAAACAGAAACCGGCGATCTGAAAAAAATGGAACTGGTGTTCAATATTGCTGAACATGCGGTTTATACGCGTCTGGATGATGGTTCGTTTGGGTATCGTGACGTTAAGATCCCGGGCACCTGGAAACAAGTCCCGGTGGTGGGAGAAATTCATGGCAGTTTGTCCGCATCGGTTAACAAACTTGGCCTCAACAGCGCTGAAATCAGTCAAATCGTGACTTTGCTGAAAGACAAGATCAACTTCAAGCGTGACCTGCGGGCTGGTGATCGCTTTGAAGTGGTGCAGTCACGTCAGTATGTCGGCGATGAAATGACGGGGAACAGCGAAATTGAGGCGGTCAGAATTTATAATCGCAATCGGGTCATTTCAATTTATTTGCACAGCGATGGTCAGTACTACGATCAGGATGGTAATAGTCTGCAGCGCGCGTTTCAGCGTCATCCGTTTAAAGGCAATTACCGTATGAGCTCCAAGTTCGATCCAAATCGTCACCACCCTGTCACTGGTCGGGTTGCCCCGCATAATGGTACGGATTGGGCTACGCCAAGTGGTACGCCGATTGTGGCAACAGGCGACGGTGTGGTGGTCATGACTCGCAATCACCCGTACGCAGGCAAATATGTTGTGTTGCAGCATGGCGGCGCATACAAGACCCGGTATCTGCATCTGAGCAAGATTCTGGTGAAAAAAGGCCAGCGAATCAGTCGTGGTCAGCGCATTGGCTTGTCTGGCGCCACCGGCCGCGTAACCGGACCGCACATTCATTATGAGTTCATTATACGTGGTCGTCCGGTGAACCCTGTGACAGCAAAAATTCCGATGGCCAGTTCAGTGCCGAAAGCGGAAATGGCTCAGTTTAAGGCCAACCGTGACAAGCTCAACGCCATGCTAAAAACACAAGAAGCCAAGCTAGCGAACGTGGAACCGAAAACCGAGCCAGTGGAAAGCTAACATCGCTTCTCCCCCGGTGTGTCTGGGGGAGAGCCTTATCCGGCCTGAGACAAGCGCATTTTCAAGTAATTGAGAAACAATTTCGTGCGGGTGTGCTCGTAATCCAGCTTCGGGTAATAGGCGTAGACGGTGGAATCGTTGGTCGTCACGTCGGGCAAAATGCGCACCAGAGCGCCCGATCGTACATCTTCTTTGATCATTACATCATTGCTGATCAGAATCCCCATACCGTTTTTGGCGGCGTAAAACAGCGCTTCGGGGTTAGTGGTGGCGAAGTTACCACTGAGAACCGTCCGCTTGCCTTTCGAAAACTTAAACTCCCGCTGGGGGCGTTCACCCCAAATCAGAACCTTATGTTGTTTGAGCTCCTCAATCGTGGTCGGCACACCGTACTCGGTAATGTAACTGGGGGAGGCGTAAAAACCGATCCGCTGTTCAAACAGTGGCGTGGCTTTGTAACTCAGCGAATTGAATTGCTCCAGTTCACGACTGATAAACAGATCCAGACTCATCTCCGGTATCTGGCCCGGCGCGGTGGTCGTCAGCTGAATCCGGATATCCGGATATTGCTTGAGGAAGTCGTCCAGATATTGAACCAGAAACTTTGAGCCGACCGCGATGGTGGCCCCGATTTTCAGCAGGCCCGCCGGACTTTGACTGACTGAACGGGTTTCATCGATGATGGACTGCAAACGGTCTATCGAATCTTTAGCGCGTTCATAAAACAGCGCACCGGCTTCGGTTTGCGTGACTGAGCGTGTGGTGCGTTTTAGCAGTTGCACACCAACCCGTTCTTCCAGCCAGTGAATCCGTTTACTGATGGCTGAGCTGGTGGTGTTGAGCCGGCGGGCTGCGCCGTTAAAACTGCCTTCTTCGACAACTTTTATAAAGCTGTCGATGCCTTGAATCCAATCCATATTCCCACCTTACACTCATTCCTAAAAGGACTTAATTTATTTCCATTTTAATAGATTATCACTTAAGAGTTGGTAATTTAGAATGGCTGATATGAAGAAAAATGATGCAGACCGTTTCAAAAAAACACCGATGCTGCTGGCGATGATGATCATCGCCACCGGGCAGGTAGGTGTGAGTATTTACTTGCCTTCACTGCCAGTGATCAGCGAGCAGTTGGCGGTGGGACAAGCTCAGGTACAAATGTTGGTCACTCTGTTCCTGCTTGGGTTTGGGTTGTCACAACTGTTTTATGGCCCGATGTCCGATGCCATTGGACGTCGCCCGGTATTCCTGCTCGGTCAAGGCGTGTATCTTGTTGGCACAGTATTGTGCCTCAGCGGAGCGGACAGCTTTACGGCGCTGGAAGCGGGACGTTTGTTACAGGGACTCGGCGCCGGCAGTGCGTCGGTACTTGGCCGCAGCGTGCTGCGCGATAGTTATGATGGCGTGCACCTGACCAAAGCTTTGTCTTACATCTCCGTGACGGCATCGATTATGCCGATCATTTCGCCGGTATTCGGTGGCTGGATCGCGTTCCACTTTGGCTGGCAGGCGGTGTTTGTGTTTGTGCTTTTGTATTTGAGTGCGATCTTTATTCTCGGCTGGCGAATATTGCCGGAGACTTTGCCTTATGCCAAACGGCGCTTTCGGTTAAGCGATGTCGTTGTGACCTATTGGCAACTGATCCGCAACCCTCAAGTGATCAGCAGCGCCAGTTTCAACTGGGTGAGTTACCTTGGCAGCCTGGTGTCTCTGTCGGTACTGCCGTTTCTTATGCAGCATCAGTTGGGGTTGAGTGTTGCTGAGTACGGTTCGATCATGATCATTCCGTCTGCCGGGTTGCTGATTGGCAGTGTCTCGCTCAATGTGCTCAACCGTTTTATGTCCCGAAGCCGTTTGATGCTGCTCGCCATCGCGATCATTGTTTTTTCCGGACTGTGGCTGCTCAATACGCCGACGACTATTTTTAACCTGACCTGGGCGTTTACCTGTCTGACCATTGCACAGGGGATGTCGTTCCCGTTGTCGCTGAGCATGTTGCTCGAGCCGCACAAACGACAGGCTGGCGCCGTGTCTGCGCTGTCTGGTTCTGTACAGATGTGTATAGCCGGGCTGTTTGGCGGGTATCTGGTGGAGCACTGGGTGACCAATCAGGATGCGCTGGGCGGATTTTACCTGCTAGTGGCGCTTAGCATGATTACAGTGCTCGCGTTGCGCCAGTTTCGTCGTCTGGGCGGGCGAGAGTTCGCTTGAAACCCGAAAGGGGGTTGATACAATGCGCGAAACTTTTAGAGGATACCTCCATGCAACAGAAAGAATTTGAAGCTCTGGTGAAAGCCGCATGCGAACAACAAACCCTGCCACGGGCGCTGGAGCTACTGAAAACGAGTGACGACAGTGACGTGGCCGAAGCGGCATTGTCTTTGAGCGGCCAGTTTGCTTTGGCGGACATCGACGGTGAAAAGCGCATTTATCACGTCACGACGCAAGCAAATGATGATGGCGAAGAAGAAGAGTTTGTTGAACACGTCATGAATGAGGGTGATGACGTGATTGCATTCGTTGCCTGGTTCTTTGATGCGATGTTTGAAGTAAAGCGTAAAGATACGTATCAAGCAGCAGGGAAGACCTATCGTCAACCAAAACGTGACAAATAAAAATGTGATCTGGCGCTTGTTTTTTCTGTGATCCCGATTACAATTCTTGGCGGTATTTCCAGTGCATGATCGGAGACAAGATGAGTTACGAACTGGGTTCAGCCTATCTGGGACAGATGGTGGCAAAACAAGCGATGCATGAAGCGTTTTACGGTAAGCCAAAAGCGAAAAAACCATCATTCTTTAAAAAAATGATGAAAAAGATGGCGAAGTAATAGACGCCAGCAAATGGACTTTCCCAAAAAGCCCCGGCAGTGATGCCGGGGCTTTTTACTGGTTTGCTGTCAGACACTCCGTTCAGGCGTCAAGATTGACCACGTTGTCCGGGACGTACTTTAAACCCCGCTCATCCAGCCAGGCTTCCAGATTGTCACAACCACCAACGTATTGGCCGTCAAGCCAGATCTGTGGCACCGTTACGGGCGTTTTTTCGCCGATGATGGCTTTGACTTCGGGAATCATTCGATATAGCGCTGCGCTTTCTTTTACCACGTCATGGTAGCGGTATTCGATACCTGCATTGTCCAGCAGCTGTTTGGCTTTGACGCAATAAGGGCATGTTGCTTTACCATAAACAATGTTGCCTTTTAACTTGTCTCGTTTGGTCCACGATTGAATCACCGACTGCACCAACACACCGCGATTGAGCGCTTCCCCCTGACTGACCACTTTACCTTCGACAACCAGAATCGGCGCATGCCATGCCCCCAGTTTCAGCGGTTCCCACCAGTGTGACAGCCAGTCTTTGACTTCCAGCTCTACGGGTACATCAGCCAGTTCATGCTCAAACGTATCATTGAGAATGTCTTTGGTCAGAGTGCACTCGCCACAGGGAATATTGACTTTAAATGGGCCCCAGCTTCCCGCCCAGCGGTAAAGGGTGATCTTAATTGGCTTAGCCATAGGTGTTCTCTCTCACATTGCGCTTATCCCATTAGAACCGTCTAAGACTGAATTTCTTTCAGCATACGACGGGATTTTTTCGCTTCCCATTGGGTGATAAACGCGACAGAGCCGATAATAAAAGCGGCCCCGAGCCACAAACGACCAGGCGGAACCCAACTAAAGACCAGCCAACCTGCCAGTACGTTCAGCGGCAACTTCGCGTTATCAAATGGTTGAACAAATGAAGCGTCGGCCACCGCATACGCTTTAACGATAGCCCACTGAGCCAGCGCTGTCATAACCCCAGTGCCAATCAATACCAGCCATAATGTCGCGTTTTGAGGTGTCTGCCATTCCGGAATGGCGAGGAAAATATTAAACGGAGTGATCAGGATCAGCAGATAAACCACCATGGTAGATGGAGAGTCGTAACTGGAGAGTTTTTTCACCATCAGCGAATAACAGGCCCAGAAGAACGCCGCGCCGACCGGTAATAGTGCAGCCCAGCTGAAATCATCAGACCAGGGTTCCAAAATGATCATGGCGCCGACAAATCCGGTCAGGGTAGCAATCCAGCGTGCCGGACCAACATTCTCTTTCAGAAACAATCCCGAACCGAGGGTGGCGAATAACGGAGAGGTCATCAGCAGCGCAATTCCCTGCCAGATTGGCACTGGGTAAGCCAAGGCCCACAACCACAACTGAATGCCGATAACGGCCAGAAAGACTCGAAATACATGAGCCGGAAAGTGGTTCGTTCGCAGTGAGTGGCGAATCCCCAAGGTTCGCAGATACGGCAGAATCACAATCAGGGCAACGGCATACTGAATAACAGCGACGGTTGTCGACGTCAGGCCATAGTGAATACTGGCGATTTGAGTCAGGCTATTGACGATGGCGAAAGCGAGGCCGGCGGTCAGCATCCAACTGGCCCCCTGGACTGGATGATGATGTCTGGTGATCATGAAATTAAAGCTATCAGTAAAAAATTCGTTAAATCATATACCCAAGTGAATGCAATAAGCGAGCGTCTGCATAGATTATCTGCTGCTATTTCAATAGGACGCCGCGTTGAAGCAGGCAATTGCGTGATGTCGGTGAGGATTATGACTCATATGGGTGGCACATCTGCCCGGGCTTTTTTATCTTGATTGGCGGGTGTGGCCTTGCCGCAGTGATGGTCGGTTTGGATTTCAGGGAGACGTAGCGATGCCAACCGAATATATGGATGACGTGGTTCAGGGAAAAAAAGTGATCCAACGCCTGGATGTGGAAGACTTACCACCGGGTGAGCACAGCTTTTGGTTTCAGGCCGGGACTCAGGCGCTTGGGCAGCCTCAGCATGTGCCAGTCAGAGTTATCAAAGGACAAAACGCGGGTCACCGGGTGGTGATCACAGCAGGCGTACACGGTGATGAAATGAACGGGATTCTCTCCGCCCAGGCGCTGGCTCGTGCGCTGCATCAGCAACCGCTGTGTGGGACGGTTGTGGTGTTGCCGCTGATGAATCTGCCCGGTGTGCTCAGTCACAGTCGTGATTTTACCAGCTCAGATCCGGAAATACCCAGCGCGAACCTTAACCGTGGCTTTCCCGGAAATCCGGACGGCGATGCGGCGCAGCGATACCTGCATGCTATCTGGACGCATTTACTGCAGCCGAATGCAGATATGGCCATTGATCTGCATACTCAGACACGCGGTACGGTTTATCCTTTGTATGTGTTTGCTGATTGTCGCGTCGAATCCGCAGCGACCCTGGCTCGATTGATGAATCCGGACATGATTTTAGATGATCCCGGGGAAGAGGGAGTGCTGGAGACGGTATGGAACAATCACGGTGTTCCCTGCATTACGGTGGAAGTCGGTATGGGTAAAGTAACCCAGCCGGATTTGATTGATCGAGCAGTGGCCGGTGTGATGAATACTCTGCGTCATTACGGCGTGTGTGAGGGGCAGGTCGTGCGCACGCAAGATACGATGAAAGCGCAACAGGTCATTTCGGTACGCGCGAGCTGTGGTGGTTTTGTTCTGCCACAGGTCAATTTACTAGACCGCATCAATAAAGATGATCTACTGGCGATCCAGTACGATGCGTTTGGCGACGAAGTGCATCGCTATCTGGCTCCGGATTCCGGGGTGGTGGTCAGTTATTGCAATGATGCGCTGCGTGAGCCCGGGGCGTTACTGGTGCGTTTGGTCAAATAAAAAAAACGCCTCCCGAAAGGGAGGCGGAAAGAACATGAAACTCTTTATAGTCTCTGCCGGGACTATAAAAATGAAGCACAAACGCTGCCGAGCATTTGTACTTACTGTATTGCAGTTCGCGTGCCACTTTTTAAGTGATTGATTTATAATAACTTGAAGTTTTGAATATATCCGATTTGCCTTCTTCTGGTGAAACTTGAACTTATCTGGTGCAATCAAAAAGGCCGAGCAGATGCCCGGCCTGAGTTTTCACGAGTATTTACGGACAGGTAAATATCAGAAGTCGTAACGTAGGCCCAGACGTACAGAATCGTTAACGTCGTAACCAGTGTCTTTATCGTCCAGGTTGTTCAGTTTATACGCAACGTAACCACGGATAGACTTGTTGAAGTCGTAACGTGCAGTCAGCTCGAAGAAGTCAGCAGTATCGACGCTGTCATTTTTCGCTGCGTCTTCTTCTTGTTTCACGTAAGCCGCAATCAGACGGAATTGTTTGGTAAATTTGTAGTGGCCCGCGAATTCGAGACCTTCAAATTCGGTATCCGCGTCGTCATCCAGATCACCCATGGTGTAAGTGGTTGCCAGGTACAGTGCGTCCATCTCGTAGTTGATACCAGCAATGATTTGGTTTGCCGAGCCAGCACCCTGACCATTGTCATTGGCCGCGTAGCCCAGACCAAAACCCAGACCCATAGGCAGAGTGTAAATAGCAGAAATACCGTAGCCATCTGTGTCTTTTTCTTCGCCAGCAATGAAGCTTGCTTTAATCGACAATGCGTCGGTGTTGTAGCCGTATGCAAACGTGTTGTTGATCTGCTCGTTACCGGCATTGATAAAGGCTTTCTGATCGCCTGTGTAAGTACCGATATCTGACATGTCGGAGATTTGAACGCCTGCGGTGTCCTGACGACCAGCGGAGACTGAGCCGAAGTCGCCTTTCAGGCCCGCGAAAGCGTAACGTTGTTTGAATTCAGTGTTCGCGTCTTTGTCGCCAGAGGACAAAACAGATTGCTCTGCTTCGTACTTACCGAAACCAGACAAAGAATCGCTGATCTGAGTCGAACCCACGACGTTTACACGCACGCGGCTTTTGTTTTTCATTGTGCCTTCGATGTCTTTGCCGTCTTCAGCACCATTGAAGTCACCACGGAATTCTGCGCGGCCGCCGATTTTCAGTTCCGTGCCGTCATTGCTGTAAACTGTTGCTGCCAGAGAAGAACCAGATACCAATGCTGTCAGGATCGCAGTAGAAATTGCTGCTTTTTTCATTTTATTTACCTTATTAGTCGTACTTGAGCTTCATTGCCC
>NZ_WXWP01000339.1:0-8945 GCF_009904765.1 Vibrio sp. V39_P1S14PM300 | reverse complement strand
CCAGTGGTCGCCGAAGCACAACACTCTTCCGACGGCACCATCAAGTGGGCAATGAAGGTTGGCGATCAGGACGTTGAAACCGTGTACATCCCGGAAGACGATCGTGCGACCTTATGCGTGTCTTCTCAGGTGGGTTGTGCTCTGGAATGTAAATTCTGCTCGACAGCTCAGCAAGGGTTTAACCGCAACCTGAAAGTCTCAGAAATCATCGGTCAGGTTTGGCGCGCTGCGCGTGAAGTGGGTCTGGAAAAAGAAACCGGCCGTCGCCCGATCACCAATGTGGTGATGATGGGGATGGGAGAACCGCTGCTGAACATGAAAAACCTGATCCCTGCGCTGGAGATCATGCTCGATGATTTGGGGTTTGGTTTGTCTAAGCGCCGTGTGACCGTGTCGACGTCGGGTGTCGTCTCTGGCCTGGATCAGATGACGGGCAAAATTGACGTCGCGCTGGCGATCTCTCTGCATGCGCCGAACGATAAACTGCGCAGTGAAATCATGCCGATCAACGATCGCTGGGATATTGAAGATTTTCTGGCGTCAGTACGTCGCTATATTGCTTCTTCCAATGCCAACCGCGGCAAAGTCACGGTTGAATACGTTCTGCTTGATCATGTCAATGACGGCACGGAACACGCGCATGAACTGGCACAGTTGATGAAAGACACGCCATGTAAGATCAACCTGATTCCGTTTAACCCTTACCCAGGCTCGCCATACAATAAACCGAGTAACTCGCGTATTGACCGTTTCCAGAAAACGCTGATGCAATATGACCATACGGTAACGATTCGTAAAACGCGCGGCGACGACATTGACGCGGCATGTGGTCAGCTGGTCGGAGATGTGATTGACCGTACCAAACGGACTGCAATGCTCAAAGCTGCGCGTGGCGAGAGCATCGAAGTGAAAGCGGTTTGACCGTATCGAACACAGACATTACCCTAAGCCAGAGCCATGCTCTGGCTTTATTTTTTCTTACAAATTGAAAAAATTACACTTTTTAACGGAATTTCCGCACAAAAACCTTGAGCAGCTTGTAAAATCTGCACTAACACGATGTTGTTTAACCCTCAATATCTATTAGAATTGCTACTTAAGCTGCAATTTTGGCCCAGTTTTAATTATCTTATTCGTAGATGTGGTGCCAATATCCCGGCGAGGAACAAATTCCTCGAAAATTTTATCTGTTTCTGACGTCTTCACAACGCTACTAACTATGATCAACAAAAGCACCGTAAGGTCAGAAACTAAGGAAGAGAAGTACGTAACCAATGAGTACTGAACAAGAATCGAAAGTAGAAGAACTGAAAGTAGAGAAATCAACGATTGAAGCCGGCTCCATTCTGAAGCAAAAACGCGAAGAGCTCGGACTGTCACAAAAGCAAATCGCGGATCGGCTGAGGTTGCGTGTCAGCATTATTGAAAATATTGAAGATAACCAGTTTGAATCGGGTCAGGTGGCTACGTTTACCCGGGGTTACCTGCGTTCGTATGCCCGCGCGGTGGGTTTGGATGAGAAAGTGGTGCTGTGCGCGTTTGATGATTGTGATGGAAGTCAACCGCAAGAGCAGAAGATGCAAAGCTTTTCAGGCAAGGCCAAACGTGAGAAGCATGACAGCCGCATCATGATCCTGACCTGGGGCATTTTCGCGATCATCATCGGTATTTCATCGGTGTGGTGGTGGCAGAATCAGACTCAGGATACGCTCAGTTTCAAGGAGTCGCAGCCTTCGGTTGCTCAACCGGCTGGTGACAGTGATGGAACCGGCAACTTTACCACCTTAGATGGCGGTGACGCAGCGCTACCTGGCGATGAGTCGGACGCGCCGCAAGAGGCAGCTCAGGCGGTTGTGGATGCAGCCGACGCTTTACCGACCAGCGAAGACAGTGAGACGCCTGTCAGTGAATCACAGCCGGCGGCTACGATGGTCAATCCGGTCGAGTCCGTAACTGAAACCGAGAGTGCGCCACACGTTGACGCCACGATGGCGAAAACCTTGAATCTGACGTTCAGTGCCGACTGCTGGATTCAGGTTAAAGATTCGACGGGCAAAACCTTGTCCAGTGGCATCAAAAAAGGCGGCCAGTCTCTGGCGCTGAGTGGTGAGCCACCTTATAAAGTGATTCTTGGGGCTCCTGAGAACGTTTCAATGACATTTGCGAGTGAACCTGTCGACCTTTCTGGGTATACTTCAGGCAAAGTAGCAAGATTCACCTTACCTTAGAAATTACTATGCAACACGAGTCTCCTATCAAACGTCGCCCTTCGACACGTATTTACGTGGGTGACGTGCCAATCGGTGATGGTGCGCCGATCGCGGTACAGTCAATGACCAACACCAGAACGACCGACGTCGATGCGACCGTCGCTCAAATTAAAGCGCTGGAAAATGTCGGTGCGGATATCGTACGGGTATCGGTACCGACCATGGACGCCGCGGAAGCTTTCAAGCTGATCAAGCAGCAAGTTAACGTGCCGTTGGTGGCCGACATTCATTTCGATTATCGCATTGCACTGAAAGTGGCCGAGTACGGTGTGGATTGTCTGCGTATTAACCCGGGCAATATTGGTAACGAAGACCGGATTCGTTCGGTGGTGGATTGCGCTCGTGATAAAAACATTCCGATTCGCATCGGAGTGAATGGTGGTTCTCTGGAGAAAGATCTGCAGATGAAGTACGGTGAACCGACGCCCGCTGCGTTGGTGGAATCGGCCATGCGTCACGTCGATATTCTCGACCGCCTCAACTTTGATCAGTTTAAAGTCAGCGTAAAGGCGTCGGATGTGTTCCTTGCAGTCGACTCGTATCGCCTGCTGGCGAAGCAGATCGATCAGCCGTTGCATTTAGGTATTACTGAAGCCGGTGGTGCGCGCGCTGGCGCGGTGAAGTCGTCGGTAGGTCTGGGCATGCTTCTGGCGGAAGGGATTGGCGACACGCTGCGTATCTCATTAGCGGCCAACCCGGTTGAAGAGATCAAAGTCGGCTTCGATATTCTCAAGTCGCTGCGCATCCGCTCGCGCGGCATCAACTTTATCGCCTGCCCAAGCTGTTCTCGTCAGGAATTTGATGTGATCGGTACGGTGAATGCGCTGGAACAGCGTCTGGAAGACATCATTACGCCGATGGACGTGTCGATCATCGGCTGTGTGGTGAACGGACCTGGTGAAGCCGAAGTGTCGCACCTGGGACTGGCAGGCAGCAATAAGAAAAGTGCGTTTTATGAAGACGGTAAACGTCAGAAAGAGCGCTTTGATAATGAAGATCTGGTGAATCAACTGGAAGCCAAAATTCGCGCCAAAGCCGCGATGATGGACGAGCAGAACCGCATTCAGATCAAAACTCAAGATTAATTCATCTCAATGATATTACGGTAAGTACTGTGGCAAAAACTATTCAAGCAATTCGAGGCATGAACGATTGCCTCCCAACACAATCTCCACTATGGCAGAAAGTGGAAGGCACGGTTAAGCATGTGATCAGTGCATACGGCTATAACGAAGTCCGTATGCCTATCGTTGAGATGACGCATCTGTTCAGCCGCGCGATCGGTGAAGTGACCGACGTGGTTGAAAAAGAAATGTATACCTTTGAAGATCGTAACGGCGACAGCTTGACCCTGCGTCCGGAAGGGACGGCAGGCTGTGTGCGTGCTGGGATTGAAAATGGACTGCTGTACAACCAGGAGCAACGCCTGTGGTACATCGGCCCGATGTTCCGTCACGAACGTCCGCAGAAGGGCCGTTACCGTCAGTTCCACCAGTGTGGTGTCGAGGTCTTTGGTCTCGACGGCCCGGACGTGGACGCTGAACTGATCATGATGACGGCACGAATGTGGCGTGAATTGGGTATTGCTGAGCACGTTCGTCTGGAGCTGAACTCAATCGGTTCTCTCGAGGCGCGCGCGAACTACCGTACGGCACTGATCGCTTATCTCGAACAGCACATCGATGTGCTGGATGACGACTGTAAGCGCCGGATGCACACCAACCCGCTGCGCGTTCTGGACAGCAAGAATCCGGACGTTCAGGCAATTTTAGGTGACGCACCTCGACTTTCGGACTACCTCGACGAAGCGTCGAAGCAACATTTTGCGGGTCTGTGTGAACTTCTTGATGCCGCAGGTATCGAATACACAGTCAACGAGCGTCTGGTGCGTGGTCTGGATTACTACAATCGCACGGTGTTTGAGTGGATCACTGAAAGCTTAGGGGCTCAGGGCACTGTATGTGGCGGTGGCCGTTACGATGGTCTGGTCGAACAGCTGGGCGGTAAAGCGACGCCGGCAGTCGGTTTCGCTATGGGCCTGGAGCGTTTGGTGCTCATGATGGAAACGCTCGAGTTGACGGAAGTCCGTCGTGGTGTCGACGTTTATATGGTCACGGCGGGTGAAGGCACCATGATGGCCGGTATGAAGCTGGCAGAACAGTTGCGTGAGCAGGTGCCGGGTCTGCGAGTGATGAATCACTTCGGTGGCGGCAACTTCAAAAAGCAGTTCAAACGAGCTGATAAAGTCGGTGCGGCCATGGCGCTGGTACTCGGAGAAAACGAAGTCGCAGAGAACACCGTGGTTCTGAAAGATCTGGCGGGTGGCGAACAGACAACCTATGCCCAGAGTGACGTGGTCGCGAAGCTGGCTGAACTGATTTAAGCGCGAAACAAATATTAAAAGTGGCGGTGATTCCATCGCCACTTTTTTGAAATTTAAGAGGACAGGAAGTGGAACTCTACGATTCTGAAGAACAACAAGTTGAAGCGATCAAAGACTGGTGGAAAGACAACGGTAAAGCGGTGATCTTTGGTGCCGTGATTGGTCTGGGTGGCCTGTTTGGCTGGCGTTACTACCAGAGCTCCGTAGCGGAAGCTCAGGAAGTCGCTTCGGAAAGCTACACAACAGCAGTTGAGGCGTTGGGACAAAACGGCGCTGAGGCGGCGGATCAGGTTCAGTCATACATTGAGGCCAATAAAGGCACTGAATACGCTGTGCTGGCGGCGCTGCAACTGGCGAAGGTTCAGGTCGAGGCCAACAAGCTGGATGAAGCTTTAGCGCAGTTGAACTGGGCGAAAGAAAACACTCAGGACACGGCTTTGAAAGCGGTGGTCAGCTACCGCATCGCTCGTATTGATGCCGAGCAGGGTAATTATGATGCCGCTCTGAGCGAACTGTCGGGCATTACCGATAAAAGCTGGGCGGGCCGTGTGGCTGAACTGCGTGGTGACATTTCTCTGCGTAAAGGCGACACCGATGCAGCTTACGCTGCGTATACCGAAGCTCAGCAAGCAGACGACGCAAGTCAGACGCTGCAAATGAAACTGGATGATCTGGCCAAGTAAGGGCACTGATTAATGAAGAAAGTGTGGAACAAGGTACTGTTGTCGGCAGTGGTATTGGGCGCGCTGGCTGGCTGTGCTGGTGAAGAAGACACCATTATCATGGCACCAGTCCCACAAGTGAAAAGCCAGTTTACCCCGCAAACCGCCTGGAGCGCTTCCATTGGTGGTGGTGTGGGTCACTACTTTTCGAAACTGAGCCCGGCGTACGAGTACGGTAAAGTGTTTGTCGCCAGCCGCGAAGGTCTGGTCAAAGCGTTGGATCCGGAAAATGGTCAAACGTTGTGGCAAACCGACTTGGAAGGTGAGGTGATTGCCCGTTTGTCTGGTGGTATCACTGCCGCGTATGGACAGCTGTACATTGGCAGTGAAAACGGCGAAGTCATTGCGCTGGATGCCGAAAGCGGTGAGATCAACTGGCGCATGAATGTGGATGGCGAAGTCCTGGCCGCTCCGGCTGCCGATGACAATCTGGTGATTGTTAACACTAGCCGTGGCATGCTGGTCGCACTGGATCAGACCAGTGGCGAACAGAAATGGACCATCAGCACCGAAGTGCCGAATTTGACGCTGCGAGGTGACAGTACCCCAACCACCATTTCTGGGGGCGTTTTCTGGGGTACGGCCAACGGTCGTCTGGCGGCGGCGATCATCCAACGTGGTCAGCTGATTTGGCAACAACCTATCGGTACGCCGCAAGGGGCAACGGAAATCGACCGTTTGGTGGATGTCGATGCGTCGCCGCTTATTATCGGCGGCACACTGTATATCGTTGGTGTGAATGGTCAGTTGACCGCTATCGATTTGCGCAGCGGACGCCCGGCCTGGAAACGTAAGTACTCCTCGGCGCTGGATATGACCACAGATGGCCGTACCCTGTACCTGGTCACCGACAAAGATCATGTGGTGGCTGTGGACACCCGCAGTGGCACGGAATTGTGGCAGAACGACAAACTGGAACACCGCTTACTGACAGCACCAAAACTGATCAACGGCGATGTCGTCGTGGGTGACAGCGAAGGTTACCTGCACTGGATCAATCGCGAGACGGGTGAATTTGTTGCACAGCAACTGGCGAATGACAGTGGCTTTGCTGTTGGCCCGTTATCTGTGGACGACGGCTATGTGATTGTCACGCGTGATGGCAGTGTAAAGAAACTGACGATCGATTATTAAATCGTGATATAATTCACAATCGGCTCCTGGCTGGCAACAGTTAGGAGCCGTTTTATTGAAACTCGTTTAAACGTGTGATTATAGGTAAACAGCTGATTTTTGGCTGATCTGGCAAGCGGGTCAGTGGTTACCTATAACTACATAGAAAGTACATTGTAGAGGTTGTTATGGTACCTGTTGTTGCCCTGGTGGGGCGTCCGAACGTGGGTAAGTCTACGTTGTTTAACCGATTGACTCGTACGCGCGACGCATTGGTAGCGGATTTCCCGGGCCTGACGCGTGACCGAAAATACGGTCAGGCAAAATTGGGTGAACATGAATTCATCGTAATCGATACCGGTGGTATTGATGGCAGTGAAGAAGGTGTAGAAACCAAAATGGCGGCGCAGTCGCTGGCGGCGATTGATGAAGCTGACGTAGTGCTGTTCCTGGTGGATGGTCGTGCAGGCCTGACCGTTGCTGATGAAGCGATCGCTCAGCATCTGCGTAAAACTGAAAAGCCAAGCATGTTGGTGGTCAACAAAGTTGACGGTATTGATGCCGATGCGGCTAGTTCAGAGTTCTGGCAACTGGGCATGGACAACATGTACCAGATTGCGGCCGCGCATGGTCGTGGTGTTGGGGCGCTGATTGATCGCGCGCTAAATCCGTTCGCAGAACAACTGGCAGCGGAGAACCTGGGTGAGATCGAAGATCTGACTGGTTACAAAGACGAGCAGGAAGAGCAGCTTGATTACACGGAAGAAGAAGCGGAGCAAGAGTTCCAGCGTCTTCAGGAGCAGCCCATCAAACTGGCTATCATCGGCCGTCCGAACGTTGGTAAATCGACGCTAACCAACCGTATTCTGGGTGAAGAGCGCGTGGTGGTGTATGACATGCCGGGTACAACGCGCGACTCGATTTACATTCCAATGGAGCGTGACGGGCGTGAATACGTACTGATAGACACCGCAGGTGTACGTCGTCGTAAACGCATCAACGAAACGGTGGAAAAGTTTTCGGTGGTGAAAACCCTGAAAGCGATCGAAGACGCCAACGTGGTCTTGCTGGTTATCGATGCGCGTGAAAACATTTCTGATCAGGATCTCAGCTTGCTGGGTTTCGCCTTAAACGCAGGACGTTCTATTGTGTTGGCGGTCAACAAGTGGGATGGTCTGGACATGGACGTAAAAGAGCACGTGAAGAAAGAGCTCGATCGTCGTCTGGGATTTGTTGATTTTGCTCGCATTCACTTTATTTCCGCTTTGCATGGTACAGGTGTCGGCCATTTGTTCGAATCGGTACAGGAAGCGTATAAGTCGGCAACCACCCGAGTGGGCACGTCCGTGCTGACGCGTATCATGAAGATGGCCACTGAAGATCACCAGCCACCGATGGTTCGTGGTCGCCGCGTGAAGCTGAAATATGCCCACGCCGGGGGATATAACCCACCGATCGTCGTGATCCATGGTAATCTGGTGAACGAACTGCCGGATTCGTATAAACGTTATCTGATGAACTACTATCGTAAGTCGCTGGAAATCATGGGGACTCCAATCCGCATTCAGTTCCAGAGCAGCGAGAACCCGTTTGAAGGTAAGTCAGGTAAAATGACGTTGTCTCAGGAACGTAAGCGCAAACGCTTAATGAGTATGATGAAAAACCGTAAGAAATAACGGTTGACTGCGATAAAAGCGCCTAGAGTTTCTCGGGCGCTTTTTTGTATCTGCCAGTTGTGAATAAGGATTTAGACATGAAAGTCACGCCGACCCGGGTCGTATTTTGTGAGGGCGTTACCACGCAAACTTCAATCATTCAGTTGGTTCAGCATCAGTCCGACATCTGCTCAATTGTCACGGCGTCGACACCATTTCATCCGGTCAGTCATATCTGGCCGGATCATCCGGCCGACCGTGGAACATTGACCATCAACGGCCAGTTGTTTGATGTGGTGGATTGTCAGGTGGGCGCGATGGAATTGGCCACTGAAACCTTGTTTGTCGGTCAGGCGATTCCCGTCAAACGTGATGCGCCTGGCTGGGCTTTCGTAGTGGTACATAATATCCGTACAGAAGATTACTCTGTGGAAAATGGATTGGAAGTCGAATTGTCTGTTGATGCAGAGTATCAACGTTCTTTGAGCCGTGGGCACTCTGCCGGGCACCTAGCGTCAATTGCGCTCAATAAAGTGCTGGCTGATGGTTATTGGCGGAAAGCGCCGGGGCGTCTTGACCCGATCGGCAATCATGATTTCAACAGCTATGCACAGGTGAGCAGTCAGGTATCACCGGATAAATGCCTTGATCGCTATCGTTTGGGTAAGACATTACGTAAGCGTGGCCTCAATAGTGGCGACTTGCTGGAGCATTTAAGTGAAATTAATCATAAATTAAATCAACAGCTTAATTGTTGGTTGGCGTTGAAGTCGCCAGTCATCATGCGTTGCCAGGGGAAGAC
>NZ_WXWP01000059.1:0-8946 GCF_009904765.1 Vibrio sp. V39_P1S14PM300 | reverse complement strand
GACGCAAACTGGCCTTATCATCCTAAGCAAGGTGATGGGGTTCCACCTATTTAACCGCCGCTTGGGCTGATGACTCCTACAGAAACGAAAACAGGTGTAACTGTTGGAAGGGCAAGGATATTGCTCGATTTTCTGTAGGAACCAGATGCCGCCATCTGCACTTGTTTTCCTGACCCAAAGGAAAACGCCATGCAATACTCTTCCGAAATCCAATCCATGTGCCCGATTCAACGTGGCGAATTGCATCCGTCTGCTCCGATCCCCGTAGAGGGGCGAATGGTACGCCCTAAAGACGTCATTGCGATTTCAGGTCTCAGTCATGGAGTCGGAACCTGCGCTCCGCAACAAGGTGCGGCTAAACTGACGCTTAACGTAAAGCAAGGCATTATTGAAGAAGCCTTGGTCGAAACTGTGGGCTGCTCGGGTATGACGCACTCTGCGGCGATGGCGGCGGAAATTCTTACCGGTAAAACCATTCTAGAAGCACTGAATACGGACTTGGTATGTGATGCCATAAATGTCGCGATGCGCGAAATCTTTTTGCAGTTTGTTTACGGCCGCAGTCAGTCGGCGTTCTCTCTAGATGGTTTGGAGATAGGTTCAGCACTGGAGGATCTTGGCAAAAGTCAGCGTAGTCAGGTGGGAACCAGTTACTCGACGCGTCTGAAAGGGGTGCGTTATATGGAGCTTGCGGAAGGTTACGTCACCAAACTGGCACTGGATGAACGCAGTGAAGTGATCGGTTACCAATATCTTAACCTGGGCAAAATGATGGCCGACATCGAACGAGGTATCCCGGCTGACGAGGCGATGCAAAATGCGGTCGGAGTCTATGGCCGGTTCAATGAAGCGGCGATGACCATTAACCCTCGTCAGGCGTAACCAAAGGTGAACAAAATGAATACTCAAGTGACTCAACTACTGCAAAGCATGAATTTTTCTTCGATTGAAGAAGCGCACCGATACTGCCTGACGTTTGACATCGATCCAAAGCAGCAAGTTTTGGAGACTCAGCCGATCGCCTTTGATAATGCCTGCGATGCGTACACGCTCGGCACCGCGTTGGCCTTGCAGCGCCAGGTAACTAAAGCAGAAGAAGCGGCCATCGCTATTGGGGAAGGTTTGCAGGCATTTTGTAAACCGGGCAGTGTGGCGGCACAGCGTCAAGTTGGGCTGGGCCATGGGGCTCTGGCCGCTCGTTTGCTTAATGAACAGACCCGGTGTTTCGCATTTCTGGCTGGGCACGAATCATTCGCGGCGGCGAAAGGCGCGATAAAAATTGCGTTAAACGCCAATCAATCACGACAAATGCCATTGAAAGTAATCCTTAACGGATTGGGCAAAGATGCTGCGTATTTAATCTCTCGCATCAATGGTTTTACTTACGTCCGGACCGAATTCGACTACGATACAGGAACGCTTGTTGAAGTCAGTCGTACGCGCTTCTCTAAAGGTATCAGAGGAGACATTCTTTGCTATGGGGCGGACGATGTGCGCGAAGGTGTGGCGATCATGCATTGCGAGCAAGTGGATGTCAGTATCACGGGGAACTCAACCAACCCGACCCGTTTTCAACATCCGGTTGCTGGTATCTATAAGTCCGAGTGCACGGCGCTCAATAAGCGGTATTTCTCTGTCGCTTCAGGTGGTGGAACCGGCAGAACGTTACATCCAGATAATGTGGCAGCAGGTCCGGCGTCTTACGGTTTGACCGATACGCTAGGCAGGATGCATGCCGATGCACAGTTTGCAGGCAGCTCATCGGTGCCGGCGCATGTGGCGATGATGGGGTTCATTGGTATGGGGAACAACCCGATGGTAGGGGCGACCGTGGCACTGGCCGTCGCCGTTGAACAACAAGTGCATCAATAACGACTAGTTATGCTGAGAGGGTTGGCGTGCATTTTCCAGACTCTCAGCTTCTTGCGAATACCGGCTACGAAGAAACTCCAGCTTTTCCATCAGCTTTTGCACCTCTTGCCGCAGCTTTTGATTAACTTGTATATAACCTGCGCTGGTTATCATATTGAGCGCAAATCCTTGTTCTTCGCAGGCTTGGTTCAAAGACAACCAGTTGGACTCCATCAGACGGATAGCAGGCGTCATCTGACGCAGTTGTAACGTCTCTATATTCATGTTGTCTGCAGCGGCTCTTGATGCCCGGATTTGTCCTTCCAGTTTTAGGTGCCACTGTTGTTTGTCTGATTGCCAGAAAGACACCAGTTCCTGTGAGGAAAATTCATCATGGAGAAAAACCTGGCGATGATACGCAGACAACCAGAAGTTGAATTTGTTGGCATGAAAGTTATACCTGTCGTCAATTCGCTTTTGTGCAGCAAGAGCTTTGTTCCATTCTTTTTCATTACACTGCACACTTTTGGCTTGAGACGGTAAAGTGATCAACGCTGTGGCCGTTATAAGGACAAGTAGTCGCCAGATCATAGTTATCTCTGCAGGTGTATCTGAGTTAATTATAGATGAGCGATGTGTGATTGAGATAAACAGGAAGAAGACGCGAAGCGATGAGAAAAATAGTGATGTTGGTCTTGCTGGTGCTCGGATTGGCTGCGTCTGCTGCTGGGTATTACATGTTTTATCTCAAACCGAAGGAAGCCGCGCAAAACGCCAGTCAGAATGAGCCTCTTGTACCGCCAGCAACCGAATACAAAGGCAAGAAAGTCGTCAAAACGCAACCGGATGTCGTGAAAACAGACTATTACGTTGGTTCTCCTCAGTTAGGTGTGCGAGAAGCTCCGGATTATGATGCTTATGCTGAGACCGAATATTATCGTGGTGACAAGCTGATTATTCTCGAGCAAAAGGACGGGTGGGGCCGAATTTCGCCCTATTATGTATACGAAGAAGGCGGCCCGGAAGTGGCGGAGTGGGTGCCGATGGATGCCTTACTTGAAACGCCGCCTATCATCAGTGAAGCCGAGCGTCGGGAGACGATAACCGGGTACATCAACGGCTCAGACGATTTTGATCTCTATGAAGAGATGTTTATTAAAACAACCGACAAATTGCTGCAAGACGGAACTTGCTCACCAGCGGATTTTGAAGAGCTCGGAGGATGGGTCACTTCTGTCAAATACAGTGATGGCTACGTGTACTTTGTCTATTGTGGCGGCTTCAAGGTGTCAAATAAGATTTATGTCGATGTTCAAACAGGCGAAATTTTCTTTCGCTAATTACTGAGGGGCGAATAATCAGAGGTTCGGAGCCTTTGACTTTCAGTCTTTGAGTCACTCTTTCGTTTACTTTTGGCGAGCTTTTGAACGGCTCTGGCTCAAAATTAAGACACTTACCTATGTTGCACCATTGAAATGTTAGATTTTAGAACTTTTTAGTTGTCGCTATGAATGCGCAAATCTATTATGCATTCTGGTTTGGTTTTTATTGGCCGCGTGAATGGCATTTCGCTTAATTAAATACATCTTCTGTACCTTGCTGGCGATGGTTTTACCTTCGCAGGCTTCTGCGTACCTGTCGCAGACGGAATCCGATGTATTGACACGTCTGTCCAGCACTAAACCGTCACACGTATTACCGGGGAGTATTGATTTTCAGGCTCTGTTTGATCAGAGTGGGGAAACGCAAACTCCGTCGTCAACACCCAGCTCTCATTCCGAATTTGACTCCGCGGCCGTTGGTATCATTAACGCTAACCGTTGGAGCTCCCGCCATTTGGAAGATGGCGATGTTCCGTCTTTCGATGGCAGTGATATTAATAGCGCTATTGCGCCGGCACATCGGCTCTACCGCGCAGATATCGACACGCCTCATTACGAGACAGACAACCAGTTTTCCCAAAGCCATCGTATTGCTGGCTGGAAAGAAACCAATGCACTGTACGTAGCGCTAAACAGTCAATACTGAGTTTTCCTCTTTACGTGGCGTTTTCCGCGCCAGGCTTTATCTCAATCTGATTTAGACAACACTCGATAAACAATCGAGGGATTATACGTATATGAAGAAAACTCCGAAAAAGACGGCAAAGAGCGCTCGTCTGATGAATCACTATTCTGCTTGGAAGTATGTGGTTCTGGTTGCGACAATTATTGTCCTGACACTCAGCGCTATTCCGACCTGGTACGGTGAGAAACCGTCCATTCAGGTGACAGCGTCACAGAACAGCAAAGTGTTGAGTTCAGTAACAGAAGTGAACCAGTATCTGGCTCATCGCAACATCAATGTAGACACCATCACCCAACAAGGTGAGAAAACCACGCTGGTATTCAATAACGAAACGGATCAAACCCATGCACGCGGGGCATTGGACGAACTGTTGAACAAAGATGACAGTATTTCGTTCTCTTATGTGTCCGTGGCACCGCAATGGCTGAGCAACCTGGGTTTTAGCCCGATCAAACTTGGCCTTGATCTGCGAGGAGGTGTTCAGTTTCTGCTGAATGTGGATGTGGACAAAGCCTTTGAAGATCAGCGCAATGCACTGGTTGATGAGATGCGCGACATGCTTCGTCAAGAACGGGTGCGTAATGTTCAGTTTGTGAAAGTAGGCGTGGATGGCTTTGATCTTAATAGTATTTCTTCAGACGCTCTGACGAAATCAGCTACGTACCTCAAACAGAACTATCCAGGTTGGGATGTGAAACGCTATTCCGATCACCTGAGTGTGAATCCGACGCAACAGAACAAAAGTGAGTTCCAGAGCATCACGTTGACGCAAAACCTTAAGATTATGCGTGATCGGATTGAGGAACTGGGCATTACGGAAGCCTTGGTTCAGCGTCAAGGCGAACACAGCATCCGTATCGAATTGCCGGGTGTTCAAGACCCGTCTCAGGCAAAAAATGTGATTGGTGCGACAGCTACGCTGGCATTCCATGAAGCGAAAGAACCGTCTCAGGGCAAGTCGTATGACGACATGATCCTCAAAGACAACAATGGTCGTGAAGTGGTTCTGGCAAAGCGTCCGGTGTTGACTGGCGAACACATTGTCAATGCGCGTGCTGGTGTTGATAAAATGGGTTTCTCCGAGGTGAACATTTCTCTCGACCATGCTGGTGGCAAAATCATGAGTGATTTTTCCGGTAAGCACATTGGTAAGCCAATGGCGACGGTGTACCGCGAATACACCACCAACGCGAAAGGCGAAACAGAACGCAGCGAACGTGTGATCAGCGTAGCAACGATTCAGTCTCAACTGGGCAGTCAGTTCCGCATTACGGGGGCTGGCTCTATGCAGGATGCGCAGAATCTGGCTCTGTTACTGCGTGCTGGCTCTCTGACCGCACCTGTAACCATTGTCGAAGAGCGTACAATCGGCGCGTCTTTGGGGGCGGAGAATATTCACAACGGTTTTGCGGCGCTGGCATTAGGTATGGCGATGACGCTGACCTTCATGGCTTTGTGGTACCGCCGTTTAGGCTGGGTTGCGAATACCGCGTTGCTGATCAATATGGTGAGCTTGCTGGGTATGATTGCGTTGCTGCCGGGAGCGGTACTGACGTTGCCAGGTATTGCGGGCCTGGTACTGACTGTCGGCATGGCAGTGGATACCAACGTGCTGATTTTTGAGCGGATAAAAGATAAGGTCAAAGAAGGGCGCTCTTTTGCCCAGTCGATCGATCAAGGTTTCAACAGTGCATTCAGCACTATTTTGGACGCGAACGTCACGACCATGATTACCGCCGTCATTCTTTACTCCATCGGTAACGGACCTATTCAGGGCTTTGCCCTGACGCTGGGATTGGGTTTGTTGACCAGTATGTTCAGTGGTGTGTTCGCATCACGGGCAATCATTAACTTGGTTTGGGGCCGCGATGGCCGCCGCGATGTGAGGGTATAAATCATGGTTGAGTATTTGAAACGACACATTCGCCCAATTCGCTACGTGACGGGATTGGTCTCTATTCTGCTGATGGTGATTTCTTTTGCGGCGTTAGGCGTACGGGGTCTGAATATGGGCCTGGATTTCACGGGTGGTATGGTGACCGAAGTGAAAGTTGATCCGACCCTGACTAACGTGCAACTGACTCAGGTGCTGAAGCCTGATCTTGGAGAGTTTACCAGTGTCACACACTCGAATGAGGACGGACGCTGGATCATCCGCTATGCGATCCCAGAAGCAGGGCAAACCACCCCGGATATTACCCACATTCTTCAGGGGGTGTCGCATCAAGTGGATGTGATCAGCAATAGTATGGTGGGATCACAGGTTGGCCAGGATCTCTACAATCAAGGTGGTCTGGCATTTCTTATCTGTGTGCTGTGTATTCTGGGTTATCTGAGCTTCCGTTTTGAATGGCGCTTAGCAAGCGGGGCAATACTGGCATTGTTCCACGATGTGGTATTGGTGCTCGGCTTCTTCGCGTTGTCACAGATGGAGTTCAACCTTACGGTATTCGCGGCGGTGCTGGCGATCCTCGGTTATTCGTTGAATGATTCCATTATCATTGCAGACCGGATTCGTGAGCTTTTATTGGCGAAGCCGAAGACGCCGACCAAAGACACCAACGATCAGGCAGTGATCGCGACATTTTCGCGTACTATGGTGACATCGGGCACCACCTTGATGACAATTGCTGCGCTATGGATCATGGGAGGCGGGCCACTAGAAGGATTTGCAATTGCGATGTTCATCGGTGTGATTTCCGGTACCTGGTCTTCGATTTCAATCGGTACTATCTTGCCGGAGTGGTTTAAACTGGAGCCGAAACACTACATGCCAGTAGAAGTGGATACCGCACCTTAACAAGAAAAGCCAGAAAGCCCCGCGACAGCGGGGCTTTGTCATTACTGGGTTTGTGCGGCGAGAAACTCCGTAAAGCGGGTCCACGATTTTTCATCAGCATCTTTGCGATAACGCTCACTGCCAAATACAGTAAAGGCGTGCGGCGCGCCACTGTAGGTGATCATTTCATGCTTCACGCCTTGTGATTCCAGTTCACTGGCCAGCGTGGCAAATTGATCCATGGTGATGGCGCTATCGGCTGTTCCATGGAAAACCAGGATTGGCGCTTTAGCATCGGCATACGATTGACCTTCTGGGGTTGTCAGTCCGCCGTGAAACGTGACAAACCCTTTGGCGTTCATGCCTGCTCGGGCGGACTCAAGCACTGCGGCACCACCAAAACAATACCCCATAACGACCACATTCGTGCCACTGCCGTTCAACTTCGCGGCATAATCCAGGCTACCTTGCATCAGTGCTCGCAACTTTTGGCGATCCTTGTAAAGCTCGCCGGTATGCTGACGTTTGTCTTCGACTTTGGTCGGGCGAACGCCTTTTCCAAACAAATCGACGGCGAAAACGTTATAGCCTAGTTTATTGAGCATTTCCGAACGTTGCACTTCGTAGTCGGTCAGCCCATCCCAGTCATGAACCAACAAAACAAGTGGTGCAGTGTCGCTGACTTTGGACCAGTAGCCCTCGTATTCACTACCATTTACATTGTAAATCTGATTCTCTCCGGCCAGTACTGATGCTGTCAAAAGTGACAAAGAGAGTGCGAGTGGTTTAAGCATAATCACCTCCTGTGTTCCGACTAGTTTAGTACGTGCCTGAACAAACAGTAGAGCAAAACAAAAAAGCCTCCCGAGGGAGGCTTAATAGCATAGAGTAAGATCACATAGCCGCTTGAAAGATCTGACTGATCTCGTCGTGAGTAGCCTGTTTCGGGTTAGTGAAACCGCAGGCATCTTTGAGTGCGTTATCCGCCAGGGTTGGAATGTCTTCCGCTTTCGCGCCCAGTTCACCGATACCCGCAGGGATACCGACATCTTTGGCTAACTGAACGATGGCGTCGATTGCGGCGTTTGCGCCTTGTTCTGCCGACATTGCATCGACATTTACACCCATTGCTTTCGCTACGTCACGCAGACGTTCAGGACACACCTGGGCATTGTATCGTTGCACGTGTGGTAACAAGATGGCATTGCACACACCGTGCGGCAGGTCGTAGAAGCCGCCAAGTTGGTGTGCCATCGCATGCACATAACCCAGAGAGGCGTTATTGAATGCCATACCTGCCATAAATTGAGCGTACGCCATTTGTTCGCGGGCTTCGATATCATCACCTTTTTTCACCGCGGTGCGCAGGTAGGCCTGAATCAGCTCAATCGCTTTTATCGCTACCGCATCTGTGATCGGCGTAGCGGCCGTTGACACATAGGCTTCTACGGCGTGAGTCAGTGCATCCATACCCGTCGCGGCGGTCAGGGAAGCCGGTTTCGCCAGCATCAGTTCTGGGTCATTGACCGACATCAGTGGGGTCGTGTGCTTATCGACGATCGCCATTTTAATGTGACGTTTTTCATCGGTGATGATACAAAATCGTGTCATTTCAGACGCGGTGCCCGCTGTTGTATTGATGGCCACCAATGGCAGCATCGGTTTTGCTGACTGGTCGACACCTTCATAATCGGCGATTGCACCACCATTGGTGGCGACCAGCGCAATGCCTTTTGCGCAATCGTGTGGTGATCCACCGCCCAGCGAGATAACAAAGTCACATTCGTTGTCTGCCAGAAGGCTAAGTCCGTCGTTAACATTTCCTATGGTTGGGTTCGGTTGGGTGCCATCAAAAACCACGGTATCGACGTCTCTATCGCCCAACAGATCCTGAACCTGTTTCACCACGCCGATTTGATTGAGCACTTTGTCGGTCACGATCAGGCCTTTCTTAAAGCCTTGCGACAGAATGCTGTCTGCTGCGTCTTTAAGACAGCCTGCGCCCATCAGGTTAACCGTAGGAATGAAAAATGCACTTGTCATTAAGAATGCTCCACTGTGTTTATGTATGCATACAGGCTCGCATATAATGTGGATAAAAAGGCTTGATCTGAGGCAAGTTCTGGCACGTCAAACTCACAGATAGTGATATTTGTGATGTGAGTCTTGTTGCACATTGTGTGTGGTTTGTTAAACGCAAGTGATTAAAATTATACTTTTAATCAAATGGTTAAACAGAATGGAAAAAG
>NZ_WXWP01000412.1:0-9051 GCF_009904765.1 Vibrio sp. V39_P1S14PM300 | reverse complement strand
CAATATAAATGAAAAAGATCAGTGACAGTGCGATCATTAAGTGATCTAAATGTCAGTAAAACGAGATCGAGCTCGAAAAGCTGTCTATTTATTGGGTGAATTAAAGTCTATTGATCTATATAGAAGTCTCAAAGAATAACTGGGTGAGCAAACATGCAGAATCGAGTGTTTAGCATATGACAAAACCGGAGTGAAATTGCGTCTGTTATTGTTGTTAGGATGTGTCGTTCTGTTTCTAACCAGAACGGTATCTGCAGAAGTTGATGATCAAAATACACTGATTGTCGCTAACTCAAAAGCCTGGAAACCCTTCGCTTATCTGAACGAAAACGGAGAACCTGCTGGGATCCTGATTGACCTCTGGCGTGCGTATGGCAAAGCGAATAATGTCCGTGTTGAATTTTATCTGGTCGACTGGAATCAGTCACTGGAAGCGATGAAGAGTGGGAAGGCGGATGTTCACGGCGGGTTGCTTTGGTCTGCCAAACGCGATCATTTTCTGGATTACGCTGCGCCCATTTTTACCATAGAAACGCAACTGTATCTTAGTGACCGCTTGATGGGCACTGACGTCAATCTATTCCTAGAAGGAAAGCACACTTACCCAGTCGGTGTGGTTCGGGGTGGTTACGAAGAAGAGTTTGCTATGCGGCAGTACCCCAATCTGCCGTTGCTTCGCTTTGACAATAACGAAATTATGCTAAAAGCAGCGTTTAGTGGTGATATTCAGGCGTTTATTGCTGATCTACAGGTTGCCAATTTCTATCTTTACTCTTCGACAAATCCAGCCAGTTTTGTTGGTGTTCGTCATCTGTATTCGGGCGAGTTGAGGCCGGCTGTACCTCAGGGAAAGAGCCGCAATCTCAGCACAATCATGACCGGCATAGAAAACATTCCTCAAGAAGAAAAAGCGCGGATTATGAATCGTTGGATGTACATCAAAACGGTGTATCCCGACTACTTGTGGCCAATCATTGGCGCGATCACTGTGATTGCAATGGTTGCGTTTATTGTCGCGTTGATCATGACGGTCAAACTCCGTACCCGACAATTGAAACAAGCTAATCAAGAACTGATGATTTTGTCACAAACCGATGCATTAACGGGATTGTGTAATCGGCGCCATTTTATGACTCAATTTGATATGTGTGTAAGTAAAGGGCGACGGGTAGCCGTAATGGTGTTTGACATTGATGATTTCAAATCGATCAATGACCGCTTTGGTCACAGTGTTGGCGATATAGTCATTCGTGAAGTCGCCCAAACGGTATCTTACGTGGCGGGTCGGGATAAAGTGGTTGGCCGCATCGGTGGGGAAGAGTTTGCAGTGGTCTTTGATAATACAACGTTTGAGCATGCGACTCAGATAGCGAATCAGATTTGTCAGAGTGTGAGAGAGCGGACGATATCAAGCATTTTAGATGACAACGTCACGGTAAGTCTCGGGTGCGCGTATTATCTAAAAGTCAATCAAAAAATCACGTTAACTGATGCCGATAAGCTGATGTATCAGGCTAAACACTCGGGTAAAGACCAGGCTGTCATAAAACGATTTGCTCAAATTGACAGCGATGATGTGGCTTACTTGGCCTAGTTTGATTGTTCCATGCTCACTTGAATTGAAAAGAGAAAAAAAAGGTTTTCTTTTCAGAGAATTGTGGCATATTAAACCCATCAACGCGATGCGCGGGCATCGTATAATGGCTATTACCTCAGCCTTCCAAGCTGATGATGCGGGTTCGATTCCCGCTGCCCGCTCCAAGTTTTCGAAAAGCAGCCTTATGGCTGCTTTTTTCGTATCAGGCTTACTGGTAAACAACAAAATCTATCCTTTTTGTTCAGTGTAGGGCGTAGGAGCGCTTGTACGATCTGAATCATCACATAACATACAGCTTCTCTCTTTCTGGTTTAAATTCATTACAAAAAGCGACTGAAGCACCCCTGATCCTATGGAGGCGCCGAGTGAGGGCTACACGAATGTACTGACTCAATCGTGGTGCTGGTTTGATTCCATTAGATAGAAATCAGGTCATTTTTGTATGAAGAATCTGACCACAGAATGACAGAAAGCTTGGTCTATCCTGATGTAGCTTGAGTGAACGACATTATGATCAGCTCACGATTGGAACAACAGGAACTAACCATGAAACTACAGACTTTCGCTCTGGCTGTTGCGGCAGTTACGGTTTTGTCAGCATGTAAGGATAAATCTGAATCAGCCGAAGCCACCCCTTCGACGCCGACTGTGGCCAAGATTACTATGGTCGACACCGCAACAAAAGAGGTGAAAACACCGCATCAGGTGTGTGTCGATGTGGCCGTGACTCAACCCGTTCAACCCAAAGATGAAGGCAAACTTATTGGTACCATTGGTGGTGCAGCCGCTGGAGCGGCATTGGGTAACCAGATCGGTGGTGGTTCAGGTAAAGTAATTGCAACGGCCGCTGGCACGATTGCAGGGGCCCTGGCTGGACGTACGATTCAGGAAAATGTGCAGGCGAATGATGTGGTCACCACGACTCAGAAACAGTGCCACACTGAATACACGACATCCACCAAAGTGATCGGTTACAATGTCACGTACGAGTTTGATGGTGCATCAACGACGGTACGTATGGCGAATAAGCCGACCGGAAATACTTTCCCGGTGAAAGATGGGAAAGTCATTGTCCCGAACTGATTAACAAAAGAAGAGAGGCATCAGCCTCTCTTCTTTATTGACAGTTTTACTCTGCGCAACAGGGGAAGTCGTACAGTAACTCTTCAACACTGCTTGGGGTCAAACGATCTTGATTATCAACGTTTAACCTGAATGCGATCGTTTCTTCATACAAAAACCAGTGCTTGAGCAAGCACTTGTCCATATCGGCTGTTTCATCTGACCATGTTTCTTTCAAAAATGGCGTTAGCGACGCGGCTCCGTGTGCGTAAAGTATCATCTGCCATTTGAGTTCCCACACTCTGACCGGCGTTTGCGGGAAATCGCGGTTGTATTCGTCAGCGAGTGAGTTGACGAATGATTCCACCTCACCTGCCGAATCGATAAAGTAATCAAACAAGGCGTCTTCCTGACGAACGGCATCGGCAATCAGCTGTATTGGCTGCTTGAATATCAGCATGTAGGCCAGTAATCGAGTGGAGAAGATATACAGCTTCACATTAGCTGGCCGCTCGGGCGCAATATTTTGATATATCACCCGCATGTACTGCTCGATAAACTCGTGGAGGTTATCGCTGATACTGTGCCAGATCTTCTCTTTACTACCAAAATGATGGCGGATTAAGCTGTGTGATACTCCTGCTTTTTCGCTGATGTTACGTAACGAAACGCGTTCATAACCCAGTTCGCAAAACAGCTCTGAGGCTACCCGCAAAATTTCGCATTTGGTCTTTTCCGCATCTTGTGCGCTTCTACGCCCTTGTTTTCTCTCGCTCATTGCTCTTAATCGCCAGTGTTTACCGCACCCTTTTACCAGATCTTCAGGTTTTTTTCACTTCGAAATTATTATCCATCTGGTAAATAAAAAAGTTGATCTGAAACAGTTTATCAATATACTGCACAACTGTGTAGTAATTAATTGTACAGATGTACAATAAGATGAGATGCGACAAATGCACAAAAACTATCAATCCATCAAACAGAGTTCACTGGCTCTGTCCATGAGCCTCACACTTATTTTGGCAGGCTGTGACAATGCGGTATCCGAAGAAGTACCGATGGTAGTGACGCCGGTCAAGCTCAGTGCGGTGCCAGATCTGAGTCATAGCCATACAGAACACTTTATTGCCAAAGTTGATGCCACTGACAGGGCTGCACTCTCTTTTCAGGTGGCGGGCGAGATCGCTGCCATGCCTGTGCGCATGGGGAGTAAAGTCCGTAAGGGAGACGTATTGGCATATCTGGATCCGACAGACTTTCAGTTAGCACTGGATGCACGCCAGGCTGAATACGATTTAGCAAGAACACAGTATCAGCGCGCCAGACAATTAGTGGAACGAAAACTGATCAGCACTGACAGCTTCGATCAAACGGAAACCTATTTCAAAGCCGCGAAGGTGTCCTTAGAGCAAGCAAAAACCGATTTGGAATATACGCGCATGACTGCGCCATTCGACGGAATTGTGTCGCTGACGATGGTGGAATCCAACCAGGTCGTTGACGCGAAGCAGCCGGTGATGAATTTGTTAAACCATCAGGTGATGGACGTCATTTTTACTATTCCGCTAAGTTACGTAGAAAAGTACGGTATTGATGGCATCGTCAGTTCACCGTTGTCTGTCACAATGGACAGTCAACGTGATCTTTCGATACCGGCGCAGTTCAAAGAGATATCAACGCGTCCTAATCCAGACACCAACAGCTATACCGCTCGAGTCACCATCCGCACTCCCAAAACCTTAGCTCTGTTGCCTGACATGACGGGACAGGTCAACCTCCAAAGTGAGGCCTCTGTGCCGAATTATCGTATCGCAGAGTCCGCCTGGGTTGAGAAAAGTACTGGCAAAGGGGTTGTCTGGACGTTTAACGAATCGGATCAGACTGTGCAGAAAACCAGCGTCACTATCAATGACGATGGTTATGTGGTTGCTGGCTTGCAACAAGGGGATCTGGTGGTAGAAGCGGGCGCCCAGGGGTTAAGTCAGGGGCAGCGTGTTAAAGCGTGGACAAAAGAAGGCGGTATCTGATGCAGTTAAAAACTTATTCCGCGATTGCCTTGGCCGGGCTAATTGCTCAGGGATGCACCCCAGCCACTGAACACCGACCAAAGCCACCTATGGTGGTGGATACCCTTGAAGTCACTGCGCCTGTTGCAACCCAATTTCGTGTCTTTAATGGTCAGGTGGTGGCTCCAGAGCTGACCCCACTGGCTTTTCGCTTACAAGGCGAAATTAAAAAAGTGGCCGTACAAGAAGGTGACGCCGTCACTAAAGGTCAGGTACTGGCGATATTAGATGACGCCAAAGTAAAACAAAGTGTGGCCGATGCTAAAGCAAAGTTGAACTTGGCTTCACGCCAGTTAAACCGAGGTCAGGAATTGCGTAAAAGTGGCATGATTTCGACATCAGAATACGATGAGTTAAACGCCAACTACAAACTGGCGCAAGCCAATTATCGTCTTGCTGCTTCCCGGTTGTCTTACACGCAATTAAAAGCACCGTATGACGGCATCGTTTCAGAGGTCCCTAAGCAAGACTTTGAACGCGCCGCCGCCGGTGAAACGGTTTTGAGTGTTTATCGATCTACAGATGTCTACGTGCAGTTAGACGTGTCCGATTCGGTGCTGTCTCGTTTAGAGCCTCTGTTGGACAACTCAACGTATCAGCCCATCGCCAGCTTTGCAGGCCACGGCCAGAATTATCCACTGACCTACCTTGAGCACACCAGTGAGTTGAGCCCTGAGACGAAAACTTACCAGTTCTGGCTCAAAATGCCTCAGGTTGAACCACGTATTCTTCCGGGAACCAGCGTCAAGGTCAGTGTCGATATGGTCAAAGCCGGTATTGGTGTGGCGGAAGGCTACCCATTGCCGATGACGGCCATCGACTCAGCCCCCGACCACCGGCATTTCTATGTTTGGAAGCTCAACCAAGGGCTGGCAGAGCGCGTCGCGGTCACTGTGGACCAAGTGACCGCTGACGGGGCGATCGTGCATCAGGGAATTGTGCAAGGAGATACCCTCGTTAATTCCAACTTAAGAAAGCTGCGTGATGGTATGCAAATAACGGGAGAGCCGAAGTGAACATCGCTGAATACTCGATTAAGAACAAAGTGATCAGTTGGCTGCTCCTGGTCATTCTGGCGATTGGCGGCGTTTTTGCCTTCAATGGATTGGGACGTTTGGAAGACCCGGCGTTTACTATCAAAGATGCGATGATCATCTCATCCTATCCGGGAGCAAAACCACAGGAAGTCGAAGAAGAGTTGACCTACCCACTGGAGCAAGAGATCCGCAAGCTACCGTATATTGACAACATTACCTCGACGTCGTCGAACGGGATGTCGCAGATCACCGTTAGCATGAAAATGATCTACGGCCCGGACAAATTGCCCCAGATCTGGGATGAAATGCGTCGAAAAATCAACGATCTAAAACCAAGCCTTCCGTCTGGTGTCAGCTCTATCCAAATCATAGATGATTTTGGTGACGTATACGGAATCATGCTGATGTTGACTGGAGATGGCTACGATTCTGTAGAGCTTAAACGGTATGCCGATTATCTGCGTCGCGAGTTGGAATTGATCGATGGGGTGGGCAAAGTGTCTATTGCTGGCGATCAACAAGAGCAATTATTTGTCGAAATATCCTTAGATCGACTTGCAGCGTTGAATTTGGATATGAGCACAGTGACGGGGATTTTAAATCAGCAAAACAGTGTCCGCGAGTCAGGAGAAGTGATGGTCAACGGCCAATCGCTGGTGATCCGACCGAGTGGGACAATGTCGTCTGTGCAAGAGTTGGAAAACTTGATTATCCATGGTCGTGATACCGGCAACTTGATTCGCCTGAAAGACGTGGCGACAGTATCCCGGGGGATTGCCGAAAAGCCGCAAAACGTGTTGATGTTCAACGGTAAGCCAGCGATTAACCTGGCCATTTCGTTTGCATCCGGTGTTAACGTGGTTGAAGTTGGAAAGGCTATCGAGAGCGAATTGTCAGTACTTGAAAGTATCAAACCCGCAGGCGTAGAGATGGACTATTTCTATAATCAGTCTGCGGAAGTGGATAAATCGGTCAGCGATTTCGTGATCAGCCTGGGAGAAGCTGTTGCGATCGTGATCGTTGTCTTGCTGTTCACCATGGGGCTGCGCAGCGGCATCATCATTGGACTGGTCTTGTTGTTGACGGTATTCGGCACTTTCATGCTGATGGATTACAACGATATCGAGCTGCACCGAATTTCTTTGGGTGCCCTTATCATTGCGCTTGGGATGTTGGTCGATAATGCGATTGTGGTGGTTGAAGGGATACTGGTTGGCCTGAAGAAAGGGCGAACCAAGTTGCAGGCTGCAGTGGATATCGTCAAGCAGACGCAGTGGCCACTGTTGGGAGCAACGGTAATCGCCATTACTGCGTTTGCCCCCATCGGATTGTCTGAAGATGCCACTGGCGAATTTATGGGTTCTCTGTTCTGGGTATTGTGCTACTCCTTGTTTTTGAGCTGGATTACCGCACTGACATTAACGCCGTTTCTGGCCGACTTACTGCTCAAAGAAGAGGAGAAAAGCGGCGCTGAAGAGAGCGACCCGTATAAAGGCGCGTTGTTTATCGTGTTCGGTGCGCTACTTAAATTTGCGCTGCGTTTTCGTTGGCTGACAGTAGCGGCGATGTTGGCAATGATGATGGCGGCAGTGATCGGTTTTGGCAATGTGAAACAATCGTTTTTCCCAGCGTCAAACACGCCGATGTTCCATGTCGATATGTGGATGCCGCAAGGAACGGATATCCGCGAGACCATCGCCCAGACCGAACGCGTACAAGAGTATATTTCGGCGCAAGATCACGTTGAGTCGGTGACCACCACCGTGGGCCAGGGGCTACAGCGTTTCATGCTGACCTATCAGCCAGAAAAAAGCTATGAAGCGTATGCACAACTAACAGTCAGAGCGGACACGCGCGAAAACATGTTTCTATTGCTAAAGCGTCTTGATGCGACGTTAAGCCAGGAGTTTAATCAGCCGACGTTCCAAATCAAAGTGATGGAATTCGGACCGTCACCGGCATCTAAAATTGAAGCGCGAATCACCGGCCCTGATCCACAGGTGCTGCGCGAAATCGCACTTGATGTCGAAGATGTATTTTACGCCGACCCCGGTGCTCGGAATGTACGTCATGACTGGCGTGAGCGCACCAAAGAATTGGTGCCACTGTTTAATGAATCCAAAGCGCGTCGTCTGGGGATCTCGAAACAGGAGCTGTCTGACACGCTACAAATGGCATTTGGTGGGACCTCCATTGGTGTGATTCGTGACGGCACCCATATGTTACCTGTAGTGGCACGTTTGCCTGAGCAGGAACGGGTGGACTTTGAGTCTTTGGTGAACGTTAAGATCTGGAGCCCGTCATTGCAAACCTACATTCCAGTCGAGCAAGTGATTGATGGGGTCGAGCTGGACTGGCAGGATCCGTTGATTCAACGCCGGGATCGTAAGCGTACGCTGACCGTGTTAGCGGATCACGATGTGTTGGGAGACGAGACGGCTGCGAGCCTGTTCAACCGTATTCGACCGCAAGTGGAAGCCTTGCCTTTGCCTGAAGGTTATGCCATCTCCTGGGGCGGAGAATACGAATCCTCCAAGGATGCACAAGAAGCCATGTTCAGTTCGCTCCCATTAGGCTATCTGGTCATGTTCATCATCACTATGTTCCTGTTCAATTCGGTGCGCAAGCCTTTGGTTATCTGGCTTACGGTACCGCTGGCAATCATTGGTGTTTCTGTGGGGTTATTGGCGACGGGCATGCCATTCAGTTTTACCGCACTATTGGGGCTATTGAGTCTGAGTGGGATGATTCTAAAAAATGGGATAGTTTTAATGGATCAAATCAACATTGAGCTCAGTTCCGGAAAGGGCTCTTACAATGCCGTATATGACAGTGCGATCAGCCGTGTCAGACCGGTCAGTATGGCGGCCCTAACGACAATTTTGGGCATGATACCTTTGGTATTTGATGCATTTTTTGGCTCTATGGCAATCACAATCATGGCAGGTCTTGGCTTTGCCACAATACTGACTCTCGTTGTAGTACCTGTATTGTTTGCGATTTTCTATCGGATCAAACCGTCCACTGCCGGATAATCACGGATAGATTCCAGGTTTGTTTTTTTGAGCCAGCCCTGACAGCAATGTCAGGGCTTTTTTATATGTGACTCTGTGAATTATTATTCACTTTGTCAATTGCGAGCGCAACGGCCACAAAAGGTCATTGTGTCGTTGATATGACGATTTTCTTCGCCGCTCTAAAAAATGTTACATCGCGCTCAAATCCTTATGCAACACGTGCTTTAATTTTAAAAGTCCTTTTTATTCAGTTGTTTAGGTGTTTTGTGATG
>NZ_WXWP01000202.1:0-9064 GCF_009904765.1 Vibrio sp. V39_P1S14PM300 | reverse complement strand
AATCAATATAGATCAGAATAAACAAATAGATCAGTTATTTAAGAGCCATAATTTTTTCTTTATTTATGATCTTTTTTTCTTTATTCTCCCAGAACTATAGCGATATTACGGCCAATGTGACACGGATCTAATTAGAATGAGTTCGCAAGAGAAAATATTGATCAAGGCGCCTCGCAGCCATAAAGACGGTCACCTGTTTGAAGTGTCAGAAACCGCCGTTGACTGGATCGAGCAATACCAACATTTCAAAGGCGTAACAAAAAGTATCGTCGAACTGTTAAATTTGATCTCATTGCGTGGATTTCGTAGCCAGGATGGTTTGGTTTCTACCACCGAACTGATTGATGCAACCGATGGCCAACTAACTCGCGCTGCGATTCAACAACGTTTGCGTGCTGCTGTTGGTGTGGGCTTGTTTACGCAAATCCCGGTGAAGTTTGAAGAAGGTCTGGCGGGCAAAACCATGCTGCATCGCTTTGTGAACCCGAACCAGCTGATCTCTGCACTTGGCGCCACCAGCCTGGTAACAGAGTCAGTGAAACAGACAGAGAAGAAAAAACGCTCCAAAGCGCTGGCTCAAACTCAGGTCAACAAACGGCTGCTGAACGAACACGGTTTATATACGCCACCGGCCATGAAAGATGAAGCGGATCAGTTCGTCGTTTCTCCTACCAATTGGGCCGGGATCATTGATCAGGCGCTGGCCCCACCGAGAACGCGAAAACACTACCAGAAATCCATGGTGTCGATCTCTGGAACTCGCGCGGTGATCGAAACACGATCGTCGAAAAACATCATGACGGTGGACGATCTGATGACGCTGTTCGCTTTGTTTACGCTAACCGTTCAGTATCATGATCATCATCAGGAAGGCTATCAGCTTGATGCCAGACAGGTTCCCAACAAAACGCCGTTGTACATCACGGATATTTTGTCGTTGCGTGGTAAAAAAGACAGCGGACCAGCACGCGATTCTATCCGTGACAGTATCGAGCGCATTGAATACACCGATTTTCAGTTGCATGAACTGACCGGTCGCTGGCTAAGCGAAAACATGCCAGAAGGCTTTAAGAGCGATCGTTTTCGTTTTTTGGCCCGGACCATTACCGCATCGGAAGAAGCCCCTACAGAGGGCGCTGACGGCGAAATTCGCATTAAACCGAACCTTTACATTCTGGTCTGGGAACCTTCGTTTTATGAAGAGCTGCTGACGCGTGACTACTTTTTCCTATTTCCACCGGAAATTCTGAAGCAGCACACACTGGTCTTCCAACTTTATTCGTATTTCCGTAGTCGTATGGTGCGCCGTCATACGGACGTGATGCTGCTGAGCGAACTCAATCAGAAACTGGCTCGCAATATTGAATGGCGCCGCTTCTCGATGGATCTGATCCGCGAGCTGAAAAAGTTGTCGGAAGGGAAGGGGAGTGAGGATCTTTTCGTGGTCAACTTATGGGGCTACCATCTGACGATCACCACGATGATCGAAAAAGAGAAGATCGTCGACTACCAGGTGGACATTAAGTGCGATGTGGAAGAAGTGCTGCGTTACTCACGCGCTCGCACCACCAATGCGGGTAAGCGTAATATGGCTCCGACGCTGCCTAACCCGCTGCGCAATGAGATGGTCTCAAAACAGAAGCTTGATGAACTGTCTCAGATCATTGATGGCGAGTTTGAACCGATCCAACGTAAAGCGCCCTCACCAAAAGGCAAATTGGGACGTCGGGTTAAGTTGCGCAAGCATCTGGTGGAAATTAATGCCGATGAGATCACCATCACGTTATCCAAGTATACCTCTCCAGAAGCTCTGGAACGCAGTATAACGGCCTTAGCGGCAATGACCGGTCATACCCCTAATTCGATTAAAGACGAGTGTTGTGAGCTTATAGAGAAGCTGGATTGGCTACGTGTCGATGACAATGTTATTCCTTACGAGACGCTGAGTAAGATGGTCGAGCTGTACAACGGCCAGAGTGAGAACAAACATCTGTCGATTGAACGCCTGATTGCGGGTCTGGCGGTAAGACGCAAAGTGTGCAAACAAGTGTACGACGGGCACCTGGATGAAATGGTGTTTCGGGCACTGGATGAAGTCGCGGTGTAAAGTGTGGACAGGGTATCGGCAACGGTTTGAAGCAGAATCACCGATTGAACAAACCTACTACATTCCCCTGACATAACGATGACATTATCAATGCCGGAGCTGACTATAGTTAACCACGAATAGACAACCTTTTGTCCTTTCTGATGAATTAATAGATTGGCTCATATTGTTACATTCATTCTGAATATGTTTGCGAGTTCGTTAGAACTCGCTTTTTTTTGCCTGTAATTTGCCCCGCCGCACTTATCTGTCAAGCCTCACTGAACTTTTTGTCCTGGTTACTCCTTGATCATGCTTACGTGAACATCCGTGTTGAGTTTATTCGTAGCAACGATCACGCCTCGTTCCTTGATCATTGTTCCGAAGTCATATGATCCAACCTCTCTGTCCCTTTCAACTGGCACAATGGATCCGTGGTGTGACCGTCATTACGGGAGCGATGGAGCAATCTAGCGCTTTGACAGAACACGCAAGTATGGGGGGATAAGAATCTCTTGATCATGCTTTCAGAGGTGACCATGATCTGAGGGGGCTGTCTGATTAAGTGGGGAAACAACGGCAACCATTCAGCGCCGTAATATTACGAGCGTGATGTTCACCAGTCTAAAAGAAGCGGAAAGGGGGGAGTGAAATGAGAGCTGGATCAGACTCCATTTCGACGGCGTAATTCCTTAAATGTACTGCGACTACTGACCGGGAGCAAAGGTTAAATGAGGCAAATATAAATGCGCTGTCGGAATCATTACCGTAGTCACAGATTGACGCGATTGTGCTTAACAACAAATTGCCGCTTTGCTACAGATTAGGCGTCCCTTACATGGTTTGTTCGGAGGTATTTATGTCCATTAATTCAATTGACCATGATGATATGACCAACATTGCAACAAAGTGGGACTTCACGGAAGAAGTAGAAACACAAAAACCCGTAAAAAGCGTGAAATCAGCAGAAGCTCGCCGCCGTATTGAGGCATTACGTGAGATCCGCGAAAGCGGCCTGACGATTGAAGAAGCCAAAGAGTTGGGCATACTGCACTGATGGAGAAACGCTGAATCCGGTTGAACCAGGGGTGGCTAACGGCCACCCTTGTTATTTTGCCGACAAAACCACTTAAAATATGATGACGCTGTGCTATATTGCGTGCCCAGTTGTCACACAGAGTCGGATAAAATCATGTCGATGAACCTTTCCCTACTGCCACCCGAGGAAAAGAACCGCATTGAGCTGGATAAGCAGGCGTCTTTTCTGGTGTGGAAACTGCGTGAAGCTAAAGGTGGTCCGGAAGAGATCACTGAACAGCTGAGAAAAATTCGTGATGAACAGGAAAAAATCTGGTTTGAAGAGTCCGTCGCGAAATACAAACAGATAATGGGCGTGGCCTGATCCGGAAAAGTTATTGCTGGTTCCCGATGGAACGTCATTTATTTTTCCAGATTCCGCGGCGTTGGTTATTCAACGAGGCAGAATTGAAAAGGTTCTGCTTTTTGCTAAAATCCCCGCGTTAAATTGAGAAGAGAGAACATCCCGATGGGAAGAAGTTTTGAAGTGCGCAAAGCCTCTATGGCGAAAACCCAAGGCGCAAAAATTAAAGTTTATTCCAAATACGGTAAAGAAATTTACATGTGCGCGAAGAATGGCGGTGCAGACCCAGACATGAACTTGTCACTTAAGCACCTGATCACAAAAGCGAAAAAAGACCAGGTACCAGCACACGTAATCGATAAAGCGATTGACAAAGCGACCGGCGGCGGCGGCGAAGACTACCAGCCAGCGCGTTACGAAGGATTTGCTCCGGGCGGCGCGAGCGTGATTGTTGACTGCTTGACCGACAACGGCAACCGTACTTTCCAGGATGTTCGTCAATGCTTTGTGAAGACTGGGGCGAAAATTGGCTCACCGGGTACTACTGCTCACATGTTCGATCACCAGGCGGTTTTCCAGTTTAAAGGTGACGATGAAGAAGCGATTCTGGAAGCTCTGATGATGGCCGACGTTGATGTTGCCGACATTGAGCTGGAAGATGGCGTGATCACGGTGTTTGCACCACACACCGAATTCTTCAAAGCGAAAACAGCGCTGAACGCTGAATTCCCGGATGTGACTCTGGATGTAGAAGAGATCACGTTCGTGCCGCAAAACCACACACCCGTCAGCGGTGAAGACGCAGAGAAATTCCAGAAATTCCTCGATCTTCTGGATGACTGTGATGACGTTCAGCAGGTGTATCACAACGCTGAACTGTAAGCTCTGTGCTTAATAAATAAAGGCTTCGCACTGCGAAGCCTTTTTTGTCTGTGTCTTTTCAAGCGTCTGCATGCTAGCCGGCAAAACTTGCTGCATGGGGCCGGCGCATTTTTTACACTGTAAATTCAGAGGTTAAACAGTAAATCGCGCCACCAAACCGTAGAGCTCGTTGGCACGTTGATTCAGTGTTTGGCTGCCCTGACGATTGTCGTTGGCCAGTTCCGCAGACTGACTGCTCTGCTCGGAAATCACCACAATGCGCTGAGAGATCTCCTGACCCACCAAACTCTGTTCTTCGGTGGCCGTCGCAATCAGCGAGTTCATGTCCATAATGGTTCCGATTGACTCCTGAATTTTGACCAGCGCTTCTGCGGCGGCGTGCGCTTCGGATACCGTACTGGCACCGCGCGCCTGGCTCGAATCCATCGCTTTCACTGCGTCGTCTGAGGCTGCTTTGAGTCGCTCGATCATATCGTGAATTTCACCGGTGCTGTCTTGTGTGCGGCTGGCCAGTTTACGGACTTCGTCGGCGACCACCGCAAAGCCACGGCCCTGTTCGCCAGCTCGCGCGGCTTCGATGGCGGCATTGAGCGCCAGCAGGTTCGTTTGCTCGGCAATATCCTGAATGACTTCCAAAGAGGAAGCGATATTCTGGACGTCGCCCTCCAAGCGTGAGATGACGCTGCTTGCCTCTGAGACTTCCTGTGCCAGTGCCTCGACGGAGCTAGCCGCAGCATTGACGATGCTTTGCGCATCTTTGGCACTGTCGTCGGCCTCTCGGGCCGACTGAGCGGCTTGGCTGGCATTGTTGGAGATTTCCTGAGCCGTGGTGGTCATCTCTGTCATCGCGGTCGCGACTTGCTCGGTTTCTTCGCGTTGACCAGACGCCAGTTCATCAACTTGAGCGGCGCGGTGTGTCATGCTGTTGGTTTCACTGACGACTTGCTGACCAACATCGCTGACGCTGCGGATGATGTTCTGCAGGCTATGTACGAACTGGTTGAAATTGCCGCTCAGACGTGAGAATTCCGGGGCATTGAAGTTTTCCATGCGCGCGGTCAGGTCAGCCTCGCCACTGGCAAATGAACTGATTGAGCGATCAAACAGTTCAAGCGGCTTCATGATGCTGCGGTTGATCATCACTGCAAACACCCCGACGGCTGCCGCAATCACAATACTGAATAAGGCTATTGCGGCCAGCGTTTCGGTCAGCGCTTGTTCTGCGGCTTGCTCCATGTCGGTGATGATGGCGTCAATGTCATCAGTATAAAAGCCGGTACCCAGCATCAGGTCCCACTGAGGGATATAGATGGAATAACTGAGTTTCGGCAGGGCTTCCGTCTGACCAGGTTTGGGAAAGTAGTAGGTGGTGTACTTGCCGATTTTGGCATTTTTCAGCAGATCCTGGATCAGGTAGTTGCCTTGCTTATCCTGCAGATCATAGAAATTTTCACCAATGCCGTTGTCGTTTTTACCCACCAGAATACGTGTGCCTTTGGAGTCGTAACCGAAGATATAGCCGCTGCTGCCAAATTCCAGTTCGCGCAAAATGGGTAGGGCTTCTTGTAAAGAGGCACCGCGGTTAAGTAACGGCGTGACGGCGGATTTCGCCATTTGCACATAATTGTTCAGCTCCGCTTTTTTCATTTCCATCATGTTCAAGCGGGTTTGTTCGGTTTGCTGTTGGTTCAGCTCGGTGGTTTTGATGTAGGTAAAGCTCATCATGCCGAGTGCGATGATAAGCAGGGGCACGATCGACAGCACGTACAAGCGTTTGCGAATGGTCAGACTCATAGCGACTTCCTCTGAAAGTAATAATCCGCATCGACTCAGCAGCGCGGTCGCGACAATAGCCTGTCTCACTACACATCCACAAAGGTGTTATGTAATTAGGTTTCTACGTGTCAGTGATTGGAGCCATCTGCTGGTCGATACATATAGGCCTGATCAATATTAGCGACACTTTGATGGCAAAAATGTGAATAATGATAGTTTTGTAACTATTTGTTGATGGTCAGAGCTGTTTTTTGCACTGACCTTGCTGACAACGTGCGCGTCCGGTCAGCCAACGAGAGAGGGTATAGCGGTTGGCAGCGAACTTAAGGTACGCCCAGTCCGTCAGAGGTCGCAACCACCACCAGCGTAGCGGGGCATACCACCTGCCTTTTCCGACCAACTGCCAGGCGCGGTGTATCGCGTCCAGTCCCAGTAGCAATGTGCCGTCAGCGGTGACGCCATGCAGAATGTCAGACGCCGATTGAGCGTCAATATGTGGGTAGTTGGCGAAATCCGGCGTGTGAATGTCGACCAGCAGCAGGCGCTGGTGCTGATCGTTGCGCGTCAATCGCTGCATTTCGCTCACACACAACGGGCAGTGCCCATCGTAAAACAGGATCAGTTCAGTCATGGATGCGCCTCCGTTGGTCATTTATACGTTATTTCTGCTCGGGCGATCGCGCAGAAGACAAATAGTGATGCCAATTCCGATTCACCCGCTCGAATTGATAAATGCAGAAATCTTTCCGATCCTGCAAATAATCATTTTCCACTTCATCGAGTAAGTGTTGGTAACCACTCGGATCACTGCCGTACACCAGACATAGGGTCGAGAAGTAGCGTTGCAGATCAAAGCTGTGTTCGTCAATGTATTCGCCAAAATCGTAATAGTCGGGACGAAACTCGGACTCAAAGGCGAACATATCGGCGGCGCTGATCGCCATGTCTTGCCCCTCACTGACGTAATTGATCATCATCAGGGTCGCAAAATTGTCAACCGCGTCTTCTTCTTTACCCAGAACCGGAATGTCGTTTTCAGCAATGAACGCGTGGCCGACTTCGTGCAGCAGAGTATGCAGCAGCGTGTCCTGAGCCCCCTGGCGCGCCGAACGACCATAGCGTTTTTCGTAGTCATTGTTGCTGAAATAGTCGAGTGAGTCCTGATAGAAGCGATACGGGACATGAATAACATGCTGTTGTGGATCGTACAACGGCCCCTCGCTGCTGCCATACACTATGGTCAGCGGATCCTGAAAACGGAAGTAGCGTTCAGACAGCTCCACAACAATTTGGTTAATGCCGCTGCGTTGAATATCCGTTTTTAACGCCTGCTCGTGCTCTTTCAACGGCGGCAGATAATCGATGATCAGTTTTGGTCCGGCCTGCGCTGTAGAGGTCAGTGCCAATGAAGATAAAAGGAAAAAGGGCGCCGTGTGCATCCGCTGAAAACCACAACAATGGATTGGACAAATAGTGTGACACAATTGAGGTGGTTTGCGCTATTCTGTAGCGCGAAGTGGATCCGGAAAGTTGGCAATGAACCCGTTATTGAAGCAACCACGCGTGCAGTAAACATTACTCTGCCGAACGTCTGAGTAATGTCACGAAAATCGTTCCGTGACAGTGATCTGAAACTTGAAGGAATTGTCATGACACAAAAACATTGGTCAAAAATTCAATTGTTGCACCAGGTGGTGCAAAATCCGAACATTCATATCAAAGGCACCCACAGCTACTACAGCGATTGCTGGGACCAGGGTTTCGAGCGCTCTGTGGTTCGCTACCTGTTTGGGGATGAAGTCAGCCGAGACTGGCAGCCGAAATGGCCGGTCGATCAGCTCTACATTGGTGATTACGTCTGCATTGCCGCGGAAAGTGTGATCCTGATGGGCGGGAATCATAACCATCGCAGCGAGTGGTTCTGTCTGTATCCGTTTCTCGACGATATAGAACGTTCTTATCAGGGCAAAGGCGACACGATCATCGGGGATGGCGTGTGGATTGGTATGCGAGCGATGATCATGCCTGGCGTGACCATTGGCGAAGGCGCGGTGATAGCGGCCAACAGTGTGGTGGCCAAACACGTCGAGCCCTATGCGATTGTCGGCGGAAATCCGGCGAAACCTTTGCGCTACCGGTTTGAACCGGAAGTGATTGAGAAACTGTTGGCGCTGGGGATCTACGATTGGTCGCCGGAAAAGTTTGACGCGCTGCGTCCGTACTTGTGCCAGAGTGACTGGTCGCTGCTGGAACGTGCGCTGGCTGATTTGAGTTAGTCCGCTATAATTTGGGCGCCGGGTCTGATAAACTCGGCGCCCTTTCATTTTCTGACAGAGACAAGAGATCATGAGTCTGAAAAACGATATTCAACACCATCACAATCGTCTGGATACGGCTAAACGTAAACTGGACAGCGCAAAGGCTCGTGGCGATCAGGAGATGATTACCAAGTTTACCGATGAAGTGGACCAACTGGCCAAGAAAATCAATTCGCTCAAGGGTAAGCAAGACTACAACATGAACAAAGAACGTAAGTCTTTGCTGGATATGCCATTCTCTCGTGAAATTACCAAAGAAGAACAGGCTGACCTAGGTAAGTTGAAAAAATCGGTCAAAGGTTTGGTGATTGTTCATCCCATGACCAAAATGGGCAAACAGCTGCGTTTGGATGTGATGACGGGCTTTGCTCCGAAAAAATTCTGATCACTCTCCCCATGTTTACAGTGTAAATACGGCCCGGACGTGCATGTGTCGTTCGGGCAAATTGGCATCGCTCTCTACTTTCCTGCCTCCCTTCCTGGTCCGTCTGACGGTTTGCGTTAATGCCCTCAGCGTTAAAGCGATGTGATAAACCTCTTGTTTGGCTCCCCTTCTGCCACCGTGTGGAATTCACGGTTGTTATTGCATATTAAAACACATCGTTTTTTGTTGTTTTTATC
>NZ_WXWP01000282.1:0-9100 GCF_009904765.1 Vibrio sp. V39_P1S14PM300 | reverse complement strand
TGAGTGGCCTGATGTTCTGGCGTCGTGAGCGCTTTAATTCATCATCTAAATAAAGAATGATTATTATGAAATATCAACTATCTGCTTTGGCCGCAGCTGTGTTGCTGGCAGGCTGTGGTGGTTCAGGTTCCGGCGGGTCTGACACCAGTGCTCCAACTTACAGCTTATCAGGAACAGTGACCGCACAAGCGGCCAATGGCAATGAAAAAGTGTGTGCTGATCTTAACGGAGATTTTCGTTGTGACAGCGGTGAGCCATCCACCACATCACAAAATGGTGCTTTTACCATCACCAGTACCAACAAGGCCATCTTGGAATCGCCATTGGTAGTGGCGCTGGATACCGGCATTTCTTCCTTGTCTCGCGATGCGAACAGAATGTCGTCAGCGAACGCATTTCTTGTCGCGCCAGGTCAACGTAAAACCTCAGGCAACCAAATCAATGCCATCACGACATTGGTTGCAGGGCAGATGGCGGCGGGGGCCAGCTTGTCTGTTGCGGTATCGAACGTCATTGCTGAGCTCAAAGCGATGGGGTTGCCGGCGTCAAACAACCTTCTCAATGAGGGCGACAGCAACGACTACGCGACACTGGAACAGAACATGCTGACATTAATTGCCGCTATGGATAAATCCAAAGCGGATGCGATGCTGGCTGCGCTGAGCAGCAACTTGTCCGACTATCAGGACGTCATTTTGGCGACTGCGCCAACAGATGAGATGATGAACGCCTTGTTGGCCGAGCTAGTGAATGCTACTGCTGAGCTGGGGCACAATGACACCGGTATCGTCAGCTACTTTTCCGATGCCGGTGACAGTCCGGATCCGCAGGCGGACTACCCGGGGCAGGACGCTGATTTCGGTTACGACCACGCAGACGGTGGATTCAAGCTGACCAAGCTGGATGCCAATGGTCAGCCGCTAAGTGCCGATGCAGAAGAATGGTCATGCGTGCGCGACGAGCGAACCGGTCTGGTATGGGAAAGTAAAGTTGACGATGCTGCTTCACCTCAGTTTAAGGACCGTCTGTTCGTTTATCAGGTCAGTGGTCAGTTTGAACCATATGCAGCGGATATTGACGCAACAGGCTGTAAAGCCACTGACGGTATCTGCTCAACCGAGGAGTACGTCGCGTATCTGAATCAACATAAAGTGTGTGGCATTGACCAGTGGCGACTGCCGACCTTTGGCGAATACTACGACCTGATCGATTTTGGCGAAACGCAAACGGATGATGACGGTCGCGTTTATGGCCTGACGACACAGTACTTTCCTCGTCAATCAGTGGCCAGCGAATTTGCTGAGGGAGAAGTCTGGACATCAACCGAATTCTTTACCGAATACGATGCATACAAAGTAGAAGGGGCGCGTTACATCCAGATTGCCCAGACGCGCGGTGAGACTCGCGGCATCACCTATGGTGTCGAGATATACAGTGACCAGGTTGAAGCTGGAATGGGTACGTCGTATCAGCTACCGATCCGTCTGGTATCCAAGGAGGCAAAATAATGAAAAAATTGACGACCAGTATCCTGCTATCACTGATGCCAATAGTTGGGATGGCAGGGCAACAATGCTCGATTGATTTACAAAAGAGCGCACCTAATGTGCGCTATGCGTTCAATAGCAACGGCACCATCAAAGACAAAGTCACCGGTTTGACCTGGATGCGCTGTCCACTCGGGAAAAAGTGGAACAGCACGAACCAGCGCTGTGATGGCGAAGGTACAGGAATGTTCTGGCAGGCGGCATTGAATGAGGTACAGTCAATCAACCAAAGTCAGAACCACGCGCTGTATCACCTTGCTGGCAAAAGTGAATGGCGTATGCCCAGCGTTAAAGAGTTAATGACACTGGCAGAGCATGCGTGCATGAAGCCAGCTCTGAACAGCAAAGCCTTTGCGAATGCGTTTCCTTATTCAACCAATGAAGAGGGATATGGCGCCGGAGATGTGCGCTCGTACGTCTGGAGTAACAGCCATATTCAATCAACCAGTGAAATCATACTGTTTGATGTGCGTAATGCAGAAGTGGTGAGTTACGGCCCGACGATGCTTGAAGCGAGTGTGCTTTTGGTCAGCGATCAATAAGCCTGACCATCCAAAGCCCTGCATATGCAGGGCTTTGATTATATTATTCACAGATATTCGACACTGTCTGATTGCAAAAATGGTGAAATTCGCTAGTATGTGACCTTTATTGATAATGATAGCTTTTATCAATTGGGACAAGTTCCATACGTTAAGCGACCGATAACCATTATGAATCTTTCAAAATCTACCTTTGCTTTTCTGATTGCGACAACTATCAGCAGTGCAAATGCCACATCGCTGAATCAAGCCGAAGCGATTCAAAGCAAAACCAACAAGGCGTCCGCAGCCAGTCAGCAACGCATCGACAACAGCGCTGATACCACTCTTTCCCACAAAGCCGAAATTGAACAGCTTCGGGAAGAGATCAAAAATCTCGAGATTTATCGCAATCACCTGTCTGCCTTAGTTGAAAACCAGCAGCAGGAAAGCGTTTCGTTACAAACTCAGATCGAAGACATCAAACAAACCCGTCAGGGCATTGTGCCCTTGATGTACCAGATGATTGATGGGCTGAAAACCAGCATTGAAAACGACAAACCGATTAAAAAAGCGCAGCGTGAAGAGCGCGTGAACAAGCTCGAAGCGCTGATGACTCGCGCAGATGTCAGTGATGCGGAAAAATATCGTCGCATTCTGGAAGCGTATCAGATTGAAGTGGATTACGGCACTAAGCTGGGTAGCTATCAGGGACCAATCGAACTTGGTGGTAATCTCATCGAAGCAGATGTGCTGTACCTTGGCCGAGTGTCGCTGGTTGCACGCAGTTTGAATGGTGGGCAGTACTGGAACTGGAATCAGTCAGCGAAACAGTGGCAGCCGTTGGATTCAGGCGTTAAAACCGAGCTGGATAAAGCGTTCAGTATCGCCAATCAACAAATTGCACCGGGTCTGGTGACCTTGCCGGTTTCTGTTGCGGAGGCACAATAATGAAGATGAAAACATTAGTCGCCGCACTGTGTTTGGCGGCATTACCATTAACGTCATTTGCAGATACTGGCCTGGTTAACAAAGCGGCACAAGAGGCCAAGCAGCAGCAGGCACACAACGTACAGCGTGAAGCGGGCTTTAAACAAACAGAAAAAGAGCTTGCGGCGCTTCGAGCGCAGTTGGTGGCAAAGCGTAACGCTATTCAAGCCGATACCGATGCTTTGGCCAAACAGTTCAGCGATAACGAAGACACGTTGGCGCGTCTGGAAGAACAGCTGCGTCTGGAAACCGGTAGTCTGGGTGAGTTGTTCGGAGTCGTGCGTCAAAACGCGAAAGAGCTGGATTCGGAACTGAAATCTTCCGTTATCAGCTGGGATCACAATCAATACAATTCTGTGGTCGATGAGATTGTCGCAGCCAAATCGTTACCGTCTATGAAGCAGTTGCAAGGGCTATGGCTGGCGATGCAAGACCAGATTAATGCGAGTGCTGAAATTACAACTGGTGCATTGAACTTCATCAATGGTGACGGGGCTACCGAGCAGGTCAACGCAGCGCGTATTGGCGCGTTTGGTTTGGTGACCGAGCAGGGCTACGTTCATTGGAATGGTCAACGACAGGATGCGATTGCTTATGTGAAACAACCGGACAATGCACCGACACTATCTGTCGCGTCGCAACTGGCTTCCGGCGAGACACAACATTTATCCCTGGACCCGTCGCGTGGCATCATGCTGGAGCAACTAGCGCAAGAGCCAACGTTGGCGGACCGTTTCGATGCTGGTGGTGTGGTCGGTAAGATCATCATTGCTTTGTTGTTGGTTGGGTTGGGCATTGCGCTGTTCCGTGGAGCGTCACTGTCGATTGCGCGTCAGAAAATTCGTCAGCAGTTGAAAACACCCGACCAGCCGGGTAACAACCCGCTTGGTCGCGTGCTGTCAGTTTACAACAAAGAACAAAACCGCAGTGTTGAAGCGCTGGAGCTGAGATTACTTGAAGCCGTGGTGGATGAGCAGACGGGCCTGGAACGTGGTCTGTCAATGCTGAAACTCTTAGCTGCTCTGGCACCGATGCTGGGTCTGCTTGGAACGGTGACAGGTATGATTGAAACATTCCAGGTCATTACTCAGTTTGGCAATGGCGATCCGAAAGTAATGGCCGGGGGAATTTCTATGGCACTGGTGACGACAGTTTTAGGCCTGGTCGCGGCGATGCCTCTGCTACTGGCCCACAACATCTTGAGCTCTCAGGCTGAAGCGATTCGCAATATTCTGGAGAAACAGGGTATTGGTCTGGTTGCGGCGGAAGCTGAAAAGGAATCGGCTACCTATAACGCGAAACAAGCTGTAGGGAACGCTGCGTAATGAATACGTTATTCTCCTTTTCCTGGCTACCTGCCTCGATAACGTCCAGTGACTGGGCTTTGTCGTTGTCGCAGTTTATGCAGCAAGGGGGGCAGGTTTTATGGTGGTTGGCGGCTGTTGTACTGGTCAGCTGGTTGCTGGTAACGGAACGTATTTTGTATCTCACAATGACGTTTCCGAAACAGAAGGCCGAGTGGATAGTGCGTTGGCAAGAGCGTCACGATCAATCGTCTTGGTACGCGCGCTCTATCCGTGAAGGATGGATCGGTGAAGCGCATATTGCGCTGAATCAGAACCTCAGTTTTATTAAAGTGTTAGTCGCTATCTGCCCCATGCTGGGATTACTTGGCACGGTAACAGGCATGATCTCGGTCTTCGATGTGATGGCGGCACAAGGCAGCAGCAATCCAAAATTGATGGCGTCTGGCATTTCGCTGGCCACGTTACCTACCATGGCAGGCATGGTCGCTGCATTGGCCGGGATGTTTGTCCATGCCCGGTTGGCAAAAGCCTGCAACTTGCGTGAATTAAAATTAGAACAAGCTTTAAGGAGTCAGTCATGAGACTCGGTCGACGTCATACCCGAAACGATGAAGCGCAGATCGACTTAACGTCCATGCTGGATATCGTCTTTATCATGTTGATTTTCTTCATTGTGACCAGTTCGTTTGTACGAGAGTCTGGTGTGGAGGTTAATCGACCCCAGGCCTCGAATGTGGTTAGCCAGAAAGACGCCGGTATTTTTGTGGCAATCACTGCGGCTAACGACATCTATATAGATAAGCGCATGGTCGATGCGGAACGTGTTCAGGCAACATTGGAACACCTGATTCTGGACAAGCCTGATGCGTCGCTGGTGATTCAGGCGGATGAACATGCGTACAACGGTACCGTTGTGAAAGTGATGGACGCCGCTAAGGGCGCTGGCATCAAGAGCATTGCGCTGGCAGCGGAGAAAGGCTAATGCGGCGAGTTCTTATTGCCTTGCCTGTGGCTTTCGGCGTGACGATGGCGCTGTTTAGCTTTATGGCCTGGATGGTGGACAACAGTCAGCGCAAAGCACCGGATGCGACTGAAGCACTCAGTTTCAACATGGTAATGGTTGAGAATGAGCAGCAGACGCAACGTCGTCAGCGCAGTTTGCCGGAACCGCCGGAGAAACCGGAAGTACTCCCGCAAACCGAAGTGACGCGGTCTACCAGCTCGGTTGAGCAGGCAAAACCGATGTCTTCTTTGCAACGTATGGGGCTCGATACCGCGGTCGAGGGTGTGGCGGTCAGCGCACCACAGTTCGGTGGTTTTGGAGTCACTCAACAAGTGATGCCGCTTTACCGGGTTGAGCCGCGTTACCCGCCACGCGCCCAGAAGCGTCGTCTCGAAGGAACCGTAGTTCTGAGTTTTACCATTGACGCCTCTGGTCGCACGACGGACATTAAAGTCGTGAGTGCGAACCCGGAAGGGGTGTTTGAACGTGAAGCGATTCGCGCTCTGACGAAATGGAAATATCAGCCACAAATGGTGGATGGAGAAGGGGTTGCTCAGCCAGGGCAAACCGTGAACATTGAGTTTAAGATGGACAAGTGATGAAGCGATTACTCCTTTGCATATCAGTCTTACTCCTTTCAGCCTCTGCACTTGCTGCCGAGTTGAGCCAGTACACGGCCATTCGGTTACAAAAAGCGAACGACCTGGCGCAGAAGGAGCAGTACAAAGATGCGATCCAACTGTTACAAGGGATTGATACATCGCGTAAGTACGACCAGGCGATGATCAATCGAATGCTTGGAGTGGTGTATTGGCAAAACGGCAATAACACCAACGCGATTACGTCGTTAAAGTCGGCGGTTAACAGTGATGCGCTGGTCGACGATCAGGCGTGGCACACGGAAAAAATGCTGGCCGATTTGTTGCTCAATGACGGCCAGTACACGCAGTCACTCAAGCACTACTATGCGTTGGTGAAATCGGTACCTAAGACGCAAAAGGCGGATGAAGTTTGGTTCCGGATCGCTCAGGCGAACTATCAGGTTGAGAAGTGGCAGCCGGTGTTGAACGCGATTGCAAAGTATGAAGCTTTCGGAAATCGTAGCAATGCCAGTGCACTTCAACTTAAGCTGGGTGCGCAGTTAGAGTTAGAGCAGTGGAAGCCCGCTATCCCGACGCTGAAGTTGTTACTCGCACTGGAACCGCAGAAATCAGCCTGGTGGCGTCAGTTGGTGAGCCTTCATTTACGCGTCGGGCAGAACCGCAGTGCGCTGGACACGCTGGCACTGGCCAAGATGCAAGGTGTCGAGTTAAGCCAGCAGGATTTACGTTTGTTAGCCCAACTCTACGCGCAACGTGGGATCCCTGAACGAGCTGCACAGCAATTAGCAGAGTTAAACGGTGCGGCTTCAGACGCTAAATTGCTCAAAGAACAAGCCATATACTGGCAACAGGCAAAAGAGTGGGACAAAGCAATTGAGTTCTGGTCAAAAGCCGCGAAATTCAATGCGCAGTACCATTGGAATGTCTCACAACTGTTGGTACAGGAAGGACACTATCAGCGCGCGTTGAAGGAGTTAGATAAAGTGACCTCACCGGCGCGTAAAGCCGATGTCGCGTTGGCGAAAACCCGGGCTTTATACAAACTCAATCAAATTGAAGCCGCATTGGTCCAGGCAAAACGTGCAGATGCTACCGAACCATCTCGCCAGGCCAAGAGTTGGATCAAGTATCTGACAAAGCTGCGTGAACAGACAAAGGATCAAGCGCAAACCAGCTAAACGCTGTTGTTGGTGGGATAACCAAGCCGGAGTCATTTTGCTCCGGCTTTTTGTAAGTGACTCTTATTCACGAGCGCAAATGAGAACTAATTGCTTTTATTGGTAAAAAAGGCATAATCGTGTCGTCAGTTACTTGTAGGGAAACAACAGGCGGAACATGCAGCACGGGTTTTTTGATGAGTTGTTTCATCACGCAAAACAGATCACGCCTTATCTCGCCGGAGAAATCGGGCCAGTTCCGGAACTCTCCATTCATATCAGTACCCCGGCCTCGGAAACGATTCAGGCGTTGTACCATCGATTAGCTCAGTCAAATCCGGATGCGGGCAGTGCTTACTGGTTAACGCGTACCTGGGACTTATTATGCTGGCAGCCGGTTTATATTGCTTTTCTCTCCATCTATGGTTTTCGCACCTTGCCTGACATTCATCGCATGGCGCAACTGGTGCAGCCGGAATTCATCGCAGGATACCGGTTTGCCGATGCCAATCATATACATGGTGATGAGGAAACCCTGATAGCTGAGGCTGGTCGGCAGCTAACGGAGTTATTGGCGTTTTACCGTGACCAGATTAGCCAATGGAGCCGAATCCGTCCTGGCTTTACCAATCATCTCCTGGCCGATCTGCTGCTTGGTTGTATTATCAAAGTGCAACAGTTCTTTCCTGAGCTGACGAATGACTACTTAACTGAGCAGGCTGCGTTATGGTTGAACGCCTGCCAACTGCCGGATAAACACTTAAAAAGCCTGAGCGTTCACCCTCAAAGTGGACGACTGCAACTGGTACGAACAAGTTGCTGTTTGGTGTTCAAATGTCAGGGCAGGGAACTGTGTGCTGATTGTCCACGTCATCCGGATAACCGCAAATAAACACCAATTAATAGGTGCAGTCTATCTGATCGATAAGCACAATCTATTTTCCCTAACTCGCTGATCCCGATACCCTAATTACTTGGTTGAGTGATTAAATGGGGAAGGCCGATGTCAAAAAGTGCAATCGTTGTGGAAGGTGGCGCCATGCGGGGCGTGTTCGCCGCTGGTGTATTGGATACTTTTCTGGAGCTGGATCATAAACCTTATGATTTTGCCATTGGTGTTTCGGCTGGCGCATCGAACCTGATTGGTTATCTCGCGGACTACCCACACCGAAGCATTAATGTCATTACTCAGCTTGCCACCAGTAAGCGCTTTTTTGACCCGACCCGATTTATTAAAGGTGGCGATCTGATTGACGTAAAATGGCTATTTGAAGAGTCCAACCGCCGTTATCCCGTCGATGAAGAACGTGTCTTCAGTTCGATTCCGTTTCTTGCCGCCGCCACCAATGTGAACACTGGATCAGCAGACTATTACCGCGTGACCCGTGAGAACTTCAGTAAAGCGATTGAGGCAACGACAGCACTACCAATCGCGTACAAGCACACGCCATGTTTTTCTGGTGGGTGTTACACTGACGGTGGTGTGGCCGATTCCATCCCTGTCAAAGAAGCATACCGTCGTGGTGCGCGCGATATTACGGTGATTCTGTCTCATCCGGTCAGCTATGAAATGCCTCAGGCACGTAATCCCTGGTTAATGAAGAAACTGTTTGCTCGTCATCCTGTGTTGGCGGATGCCATGCTTAAACGCGCCGATAACTACAATGACTCGCTGGCGTTTATTCATAACCCGCCGGCCGATGCTGTGATTCGTGTTATTGCACCGCCGGAAGATTTTCACGTACAGCGCTTAACCATGAAACAGCCGGTTCTGATGGAAGGGTATCAAATGGGTTTAGTGACCGGGCGGGAACATGCCAAAGCATTCAAATTCGAATTGACGCCAGAGCGGAAAATCGCGTAGCAGCTCATTTGGCTAACGGTTTTGAATAAAAGAATCAATAATAAAAAAGAGCCAGCTTTAAGCTGGCTCGAGTTCAATCGAGAGTCACTGAAAAGAGTCCGGATAGACT
>NZ_WXWP01000001.1:0-9189 GCF_009904765.1 Vibrio sp. V39_P1S14PM300 | reverse complement strand
TCGTTGAGTTAAATGGATGGTTATTGTTTGGTTTTAAAAATGAATAAAAACAGTTAGATAAATTGATTTTTTGATATTTTGAATATGTCGGTATTAAAAGTAAGGTTGTGGTATTGGCTATGAGGTTGGACTAAAGTATCCACCTTGTTTGGATAGGAGAGTGCGGTGGATACCTTTAAAAATGTGATTGATGTCGTGATGGCAGAGCGAGAGAGCGTCAATCGTATCTGGTTTGGCAGCGATCAATGTACACCGCCGGCGTTCAGTTATCAGGTTAACTTTCCTCGTCTGGAGCTGGTACTCAAAGGCACGTATGTGAACGAAATGGAAGATAATGAACACGGTATCTCGACCATCAGTATCCATTCGGGGGATGCGCTGTACATTCCTCCCAACTGCTGGAATAAACCGCATTGGGATGAGTCATGCTCGGTACTGAGTCTGCTGTTTGGTCGCCGTCAGCTCGGCTTCAGTCTGGTGAGTAAAGAGAAAGGCGAAGAGGGTTTTTTTGACGTTCGAAAACACAGTATCCAAACCCGGACCGGACACGCGATTGACCACATTCTCGAAGCGCTGAATGCCCTGGCCCGTGAGCCGAACAAGCGTCCGATGGATGAACATTTGCTACTGGCATTGCTCAGCTACAGCAGTACGATGCTCGAGAGTCCGGTCGTTTCAACCAAAAAGCGCAGTGAGGATCTCTACCAGGGGATCTGCATTTATATTCAGGAAAACTTTCACCGGACTATCACACGCTCGAGTATCGCACATCGATTTAATATTTCGCCAAACCATCTGTCACGAATGTTCCGCCAACAAGGGCATATGACATTGGCTGATTATATTACCTGGGTGCGGATTGAGCGTGCGAAATTCATGCTCAAACGTTATGACTTTCGCCTGCCAGAAGTGGCGACGCGTTGCGGTTTTCAGGATGTGAATTACTTTTTTCGTGTTTTTAAGAACCGCACGGGCCTGACGCCGTCAGAATACCGAGTGACGGTTCACTCCGGCTGATAGGTCGCCATGATGTGGCTGATGATGATGCGCAGGGTAAAATCGTCCAGATTGTCCAGCAGCAGTGTCTGATGGGGCTCGCTGAGTAACCAACGGGTAAGTCGGGTAAAGGGGATGAGGGTTTGCCTATCTGTCGGTGAGGGGATAAACAGAGTGATGACCAGATGTGCCGGTGCCTTGTTCTGATGCCAGACTACCTGTGCGTTTGGTCGCTGAAATACTATCGTCGGCACGGTGACGTCGCTGTGCATGATATGAGGCAGTGCCAGTGCCTGTCCGATCAAGGTTGATGAGATTGTTTCTCTCGCCTGCAATGCCTGATACAACACGTCTTGACGACTGGGGTTAGCGCACATGGCGGACTGGGCAAGCAGATGGTTCTTGTCCTCCGTCTCATTGCGATGTGAATGCAAAAAATGCCAGTTGAGGGGGACCGGGGATTGCAGTGTCGGGTAGTTGCCCAACTGGTAGGCAGCGATGCGCTTCCTGTTATGTGTGGTGGCAACCAGATCGAATTTTTCGCTGATGTACTCTGTCAGCACCATACACGCCAGTTCGGCGTCCAACCCTTCGATGGCTAGCTGACACAGATCATAACGGCAGTTTTTGACGCTGAGCATTTTTAGCCCGTGTTCAAGATTCGCCTGGCGGCTCTGAGTGATGTTGATCCACACCACCACTGAACGAAACAGACTCGCCAGCCCTTTCAGTTCGCTCAACTGCCATCCGGGAACACCGTCTCCAGGCAGGCAGAATGTGATGCGACTGACAATCATACTTTCAGACAGCGATCAATCACGGCTACGACGTTAGTCAACACTTCCTCTATCGAGGCGCTCATGATCTTGCTACCATGGAAACGTTCGCGTTGCTCTATGTCGATGTCCGAGGCGATAAGGACGAGATCGCACTGTGCAATATCACTGACAGAGAGCGGGTTTTCGATACCCATAGCCCCTTGGGTTTCCACTTTCAGGCACAAGCCTCGCTTGGTTGCTTCTTTTTTGAGTGCGTCAGCGGCCATGTATGTGTGGGCAATGCCGGTTGGGCAAGCGGTTACAGCGATGATTTTCATGTGGATGTCGATGATGGAAACAAGATGGCATCAAGTTTAAAACGAACGGTGTAACAACGCTAAGGTTGATACACCGTTTTGTGCGCGCAGGCGCTATTGGTTTAAAGGCGGGCCAGTTGGTCCGGTGATGACGATGCGCTGCGTTGACGTTTGTCCAATTTAGCCAGCTGTTTTAGTAAGGCGGAGGGCTGCCAACGAGAGGGTGACGAGCTGAAGCTCGATGCATTCATCGCATCCAGTTCATGTTGAATATCACGCTGCTCCTCTTGGCTCAGCGGCAGCTCTGTCATCCACTGATGAACACAGTACTGAGCGCGAATGGTATCGCCTTGAGCAAGCGCTTGTTTTACCTGAACAACGATCGACCCCGATGCTGTCGCTACCTCAGGTTTAACGGCACGCGGCGTACGGCGCATTTTTATTGCGATGATGACGGTGATCAGCCACAGCGCCGCAAATAATCCGGTGAGATACGGCCAGATACCGCGATCTTTTACGGTGACGGTTTGCACTTCTGGTGAGATTGCAGGCGTTGCTGCCACAGGGGCAGAAAAGTTGGCCGGCGCGGCATTGAGTGCTTCACCCGGTGACACGTTCAGTGTCAGGCCTTGGATTTTACTGGTTTGCTGCTGCTTGGCTTTGCTGTTCCACCAGTTGATTGAAATGCTGTTGAGCGGGATATCTCCCGTGCTTTGTGGGATCAACACCTGCTTTAACGTCATACGGGTTACGCCGTTTTTCGGTTCGCTGAATTGCGGTTTCTCACTGTAGACCCGGATGGTATCCGGGTAGTTTACTTTGATGTCCGGGAAGCGCTCTGAACTGAGACCGGTGATATCCAATGTGATCTCTCGGGTAAGTGCGTCTCCGATCTTCGTAGGGTAGGTAACATCTGCTGCTATCGGATTGCCGCTGCTGTCGGTCCAGGTTTGTTGCAGGGTCAGTTGCGTCGTGGGTAACCAGACACCTTTGTAGCCAGCTGGTTTTGGTCGCACCGAAATGTCGAACTGCTTAGGAGCGGTATCGACATTAATCATTTTGGTGGTTCCGGTCATTGAACTGCCGTAAATCACCGCTCCTTTGAACGATGGACCTTTCAGTTGATACTCTCCGGCTTTCTCGGCCGTGACGCGGTAATTTTGATCCACCACGGTAACCTGAACACCATTGAGTACGCTTTGATATTGGTTGGGCTCACCGATTTGTGTCAACGTGAGGCCATTAACTGCGGGAGGTTCGACTTGAGGATTTTGCAAACGGCGCGGATCGGTTTTGATGATCAAGCGGGTTTTCAGCGTGGCACTCTCGTTAGGATAGAGATCGCTGCTGTTGAGGCTGGCACGCATTTCAACCAGATCGGCGATGTTAGGATCCTGCTCGTCCATGGTAACCTGAAGCGCAATCGGTTGAGATTTATCGCCATTGATATCAAACGCAGGAATGATCATTTTCCCAAGCTTCTGAGCGGCCAGCGACACGTTCCACTCGCTGCGCACGGTTCGGTCACCATTGATAATGTTGACCGAAGAGCCAAACCCAGGGCGACCCACATAGAAGTCTTTTTCAAGCGTACTGAAATCAATGGCGTCCGCACTGACTTTTTGGTCAGTTACGACTCTCAACTGGAATACTTCGTTCTTGGCGACTTTGTTTTTACTGACGCTGGCCCAGACGGTCGCGGCATAACTTGCCGGACTGAAAAGGCTGGCAGCCAGGAGAAGGGCGGTGATCAGTTTCAAAATAGGATGTCTCATCATTACCACTGTTTACCTGAGTTCTTAGGAGGTTGTTTCTGTTGAGCTTGAAGCATCAGTTGGGCGCGTAATAAGCGGCTTGGGTCCCGCGCGCTTTCCACTTGCTCCAACTTGCGTAGTTCTGGGTCGACCTGTTGCTGGTTGTCAGTCTGAACCGCATTCGCCTCTGCACTGGGATCTTGCGGCTGGGCTGCGTCGTCCGAAGCGCGTTTGGTCGGTTGCGGTTGCGCGCGGCTCTCGGCTTGGCCTGTGTTCTGCTCAGGTTCGCTGTTCTGAGTGTTCTCGTGATCCGCTGACTGATCATTCTGATCCGTTGAGCGGTCCGGTTGTGATTGCTGAGCGTTGTGTTGCGGCGATGTGTCGGTATTGTCTGAGCCCGAGCTGTTTTGTTGAGCTTGCTGCTGATCGCCGTTTTGACCGTCTGAGTCAGATTGTTTTGACGATTGATTCTGTTCGGACTTATCCTGCTGTTGCTGTTGCTGTTGCTGTTGCTGTTGTTTGGCTTTATTCACCACATCCAGGTTATGCTGCGCGTCCTGATTGCTCGGATCGTGTTTGAGGACGTCTTCATACAGCTCGATGGCCTTATCGAAATCACGTTGCTGCGCATACGCATTGGCCAGGTTGTATTTGCCACGAGTGCCAGGCACGTTTTTTAACGACTCAATGGCGCCCTCAAAATCCCCTGCATTGTATTGCGCGACGCCTTTCCATTCCGGACTACTGAATGCCTGAGCGGCATTGGAATAATCTTCAGCCTGATAAAGCCGCATGGCCGTTTGCTCCTGATTTAACCAGGGGCTGGCTTGGACGGGGGTTGGAGTCAGCCACGGCACGCTCAGCAAAGCCAGCGAGAAAACCAGGCCACGACGAAACATCAGAGCAGCGGGCACCAATAGGAACAATACCAGCCAGAAGCCATCATTGACTTTATCTTCAACCTGATGAGTAGTGTTTTTGTCGGCCGTAGTACTGACTTCCTGCGTGCGCGCAGCGATGGCGTTGATATCACTGCTGTCGAGTTGAACCGGGGTAAAGAATCCATCGGTTTGCTTGGCTAATTTTTGCATGTTAGTAAAGTTTGCCTTAGCAACTACTGTCGTACCGGACTCGGTTTGCAGTAGCGAACCGTCACTAAGCTGAATGGGAGCGCCAGCGCGGGTACCGACACCCAGTATGGATAATTTCCATTGGGCTCCGGACAGCAGAGAGGCAATGCTGCTGCGCTCCTGAATGTCGAGATCATCGGTCATCAGAACAATGTCACCTGATTCCAGTCCGGTATTTTTCATCATGGCGATCGCCAACTGAACCCCGGACGCCGCATCAGCACCAGGGTAGGGCATTAATTCTGGCGTTAAGTTAGGGATCAGGTTTGTGATCGTACGAGTATCTTCTGTCATCGGACTCACGGTATAGGCGTCACCTGCGTATGCGACCAAACCGGTACTGCCTTCCTGCCAGCGATGCAGTAAGTCAGTGGCTTTGTATTTCAATTGAGTCAGTCGGTTGGGTTTGATATCGGTGGCATACATCGACATCGACATATCCATGACCAGTACACGTGCCGAAGCGTTTTTAAAACTTGGCCGTTCAGTTGTACGCAGGCTGGGGCCTGCCAAGGCAACCACCGCGATCAGCCAACACAAAGCGATCACCAGCAGTGCGGATTTTGAACGCTGGTTACCGCTTAACCCCATGGCTTTCGCGAGGTGCGGCGCTATCAGCGTCTGGCTGCGAGACCGGATTCCGAGCCAGGCCAAAAGTACGGCTAGAGGGACCAGTGCCAATAACCAGAATGGACAGAGGAAGGTGAAGTCAGACATGGTTCCTCCGGATGATGAACAGGACAACAGACAGCACTAGAGCGATACCGAGCGGGATACCGAACCACTCCTGCTCAGGACGCCATGTTTGGCTGCCTTCAGAGACAGGCTCCAGGCTATTGATGGTGTCGTAAATGGTCGCCAACTGCTGACTGTCGCGAGCTCGGAAATATTGCCCGCCGGTCATTTTGGCGATCTCCATCAGTGTTTTCTCGTCCAGATCCGACGCGGTATTCACTTTACGGGTCATGAAAAAGTCTTGTACCGTCATCTCGCCGGCGCCTACACCGATGGTATAAATGGTGGCCTGATATTTCTTGGCAATTTTGGCCGCTTCGATGGGATCGAGAACACCGGCCGTGTTGCTGCCGTCACTGAGTAAAATCATGACGCGCTGAGGCGCATCACTGTCGATAAAGGTTTTGGTTGCCAGGCCAATGCCTTCGCCGATGGCGGTCTTGGTGCCGATCAGGCGCAGCACGGCGGAATTGAGCTGCTCTGAAATGGTATTTCTGTCTAGCGTCAGTGGCGTTTGCAGATAGGCATGGTCGGCAAACAGCACCAGGCCAAGGCGATCCCCCTGACGTTTAGCGATAAAATCAGTCAGAACATGTTTGACCGCGCTGAGACGATCAATATAGTTATCACCCTGTTTCATGTCCTTCTGGCTCATCGAATAAGACAGGTCGACTACCAACATCAGGTCACGATGCTTAGGTTGCGTTGTGACTGGGTCGCCATACCACACCGGACGCGCGGCGGCGATGATCAGCGCTATCCACACGAGTGCAGCCAGCACTCGGGCAGAGACGTTTTTCGGCGACGATTTGGCATCAGCCCTGGGTAAATACGCAAGGTAAATGGGGGCCGTTTTACGGGCTGATGGAGTTAGCCAATAAATGAGCAGAGGCAGGGGAAGAAGCGCCAGCATCCACCACCAAGCCAGTTCAATATTCGCCAATCTAAGCTCTCCTTTTTTTCGGTGGCAGGGCTTCGTTTACCCATTGGGCACAATGTTGGACCAGCATATCGGCGCTGGCGACAGGTTCTTTGGTGTAAAGTGCTCGCTGCCACTGTTCCTGATTTGGTTCAAACAGCGGAGTATTGAGATAAGAGTCGAGAAAGGCATGCCACTCTTTGCCGGTTAATTTGGCGATTTCTTCACGTGGGAAGTAGCAGAGGGCGGCCTGACGAACCAGTTCAATTGCACTGGATGGGTGTTGGTTCGCCGCAAGCAAGCGTAATGCGGTTTTCTTCGGTGCCAGATGTTTTTTCTTACGGCGCATCAGCATCCAGAACAGTAATACTGCCAGGACGAGCGTGCCAGCTATCGCCCACCAGCCCCATGCCAGAGGAAACCACGAAGGCGCGTCTGGCAGGTGCATCGGGTTTAAGGGAAGAAGCGAAGAATTAGCTTGTTCGGTCATTCAAAATTATCCAGATAATTGTTGTAGTAAGGATTGGTCGCTTGAGAGCGAAGTAAAGGTAATGCCCAGAGATTGGGCGCTAGACTTCAATTGTTGTTGTTTCGAATCGAACGCTCGTTCAATGCGCTGGCGCGTTTTGCGCGAGGCGAAGTCTAACCACTGCGTATTTTTTTTGTCTGAGACTTGTTCAACACCACGGTAGCGGGTCTTACCTTGTTCCAGTGGATCAGAAATGTGTACGAACCGCACCCGGTTGTGTTGGCGTAGTTGAGTTAACAGGATGTGATGCTGCTGACTCATACGGACAAAGTCGCTGATCATGATGACCTCACTGCCTTTAGGGCATAGACGATTCAGCGCCTGAAAGGCGTTTGTCATCGAATCCACACGTTCACTGGCCGGATGTTGGAGCAATTGGTTGTGCAAGGTGATCAATTGCTGAATCAGCACGAGTGGCCCCTTGTTACGGCTGGTCGGCTTCAGCTCGACGAGCTGGGTTCCGGTGTCTATCACGGCGCCGATCCTATCTTTTTGTGCCACGGACAGCCAGCTGATTAGGCTCGCCATGTGCGCAGCTAGGACGGATTTCAGCATCAGCGTCGAGCCGAAAATCATACTGCTGCTCAAATCGATATAGAGCACCACCGGCTTTTCGCGTTCTTCACTGAACAGCTTGGTGTGGGTTTTGCCAGTTCTGGCCGTGACTCGCCAGTCGATACTGCGGATATCATCCCCGGGCTGATACTGGCGTACTTCAGCAAAGTCCATACCTCGTCCAAGCTGACGACTCTGATGCTGACCGAGCATCTGCGACCACAAGCTTTTGGCGGGCGGTAGCCAGTGCACCGTCTGCTGCTTGTAATAAAGCAATTCATCCAGTGACAATGTCACGCCGTCGGCATTTGGTGGACAGGTGGGCGTTTGAGGCTGCTTCATGCTTTATCCAACCGTTATGCGCTGCCGACCAATGAGAGCAGGTGGTCGATGACCTGATTCGGCTGCATGCCTTCGGCCTGTGCCTGGTAAGTGAGCAATAAACGGTGACGCAGTACCGGGTAAGCCATTGCCTGAACATCTTGCGGAGAGACGAAATCTCGACCGGATAACCATGCATGCGCCCGAGCGCATCGGTCCAGAGCGATGGTGGCTCGGGGACTGACGCCCAACTCAATCCATTGTGCCAGCCTATCATCGTATTGCGTTGGCTGACGGGTTGCCATCACCAAACGAATGATGTACTGCTCAATGCCTTCCGCCATATGTATGTTGAGCACTTCCTGGCGAGCGGCAAAGATATCCTGCTGTGATAGCACTGGTGGCTGCGCCTTACTGGTTCCCATGGCTTCACCACGGTTTAAGCGCAAGATCTCCAGTTCACTTTGTGCGTCGGGATAGTCGACATCAAGATGAAGGAGAAAGCGATCCAACTGTGCTTCCGGTAACGGATAAGTGCCTTCCTGTTCAATTGGGTTTTGGGTTGCCATGACCAGGAATAACGCTGGCAGTGGGTACGTGTTACGCCCGGCTGTGATCTGTTTTTCGGCCATGGCTTCAAGCATCGCGGCCTGTACTTTGGCGGGTGCCCGGTTGATTTCATCGGCCAGAATCAGCGAGTTAAAAATCGGCCCCGCCTGAAAGGTGAATTCGCCTGTTTCTGGTCGGAAGATGTCTGTTCCGGTCAGGTCTGCTGGCAGGAGGTCCGGTGTGAACTGGATACGATGAAAGTCCCCTTCGATGCAGTCTGCCAATGATTTAACGGCGCGTGTTTTGGCCAAGCCAGGAGGGCCTTCGACCAGGATATGGCCATCTGCCAGTAGTGCGACCAGCAGCTGTTTGACCAGCTCGGACTGACCGATTACCTGCCCGTTTAAGTAGTCTTGAAGTTGTTGAAGGGCTTGTGACTTCATCAATGTCGATCTCCTAATTTTTTCCAATTAGTGAGTTAAGTTATCAAAAAGTTCCCTGTAAACAGGTCGTACTTATGCCGGTTGGACGTAAAGTGTACAGTCCAAATTATTCGAAAAATCAGTTCTCTACATAATGGGGACCGCACAGATTGTTGCAAGTGTTTCAATTCGGAAAAATAAGAT
>NZ_WXWP01000005.1:0-9202 GCF_009904765.1 Vibrio sp. V39_P1S14PM300 | reverse complement strand
GCATATACTCTATCGTCAGCGTGAGGTCAGTTTACGCGCTACAGGTTTCCGTAGTGTGAAAACTAGTGGTATGATGAGTTATATTAGACCCAATAAATGATAAATACCGGAAAACAAATTAATGGTCATTAAGGCAAAAAGCCCAGCAGGATTCGCTGAAAAATACATTATTGAAAGCATCTGGAATGGTCGCTTTCCGCCTGGCTCTATTCTTCCTGCCGAACGCGAGCTCTCCGAACTGATCGGTGTTACCCGAACGACATTGCGTGAGGTGCTGCAGCGCTTGGCACGTGATGGTTGGTTGACGATTCAACACGGTAAACCGACCAAAGTGAATCAGTTTATGGAAACGTCCGGTTTGCATATACTCGATACGCTGATGACGCTTGATGTTGATAACGCAACTAATATCGTTGAAGATTTACTGGCGGCGCGTACCAACATCAGTCCTATCTTTATGCGCTACGCTTTTAAAGTGAACAAAGAGAGCTCCGAGCGCACCATCAGTAACGTGATTGAGTCGTGTGAAACGCTGCTCAAAGCGGAATCCTGGGATAAGTTTATCGAAGTGTCACCCTATGCGGATAAGATCATTCAGCAAGTTAAAGACGACGGTGAAAAAGACGAACAGAAGCGCCAGGAAATTCTGATCGCTAAGACGTTCAACTTCTACGATTATATGTTGTTCCAGCGTCTTGCGTTCCATTCTGGCAATCAGATCTACGGTCTGATCTTTAACGGCCTACGCAAATTGTATGATCGAGTGGGCAGCTACTACTTCTCGAATCCGAAGGCTCGAGATCTGGCTCTGGATTTCTACCGTCAACTGCTTGATGTGTGTGAAACCGGTAACCGTGAACAGATCCCTCTGGTTGTCCGCCATTATGGTATGGAGAGTGCGCACATCTGGAACCAGATGAAGACCACTTTACCGACTAACTTTACCGAAGACGACAGCTAATCATACGGTTGACTCATCATTAAAAAAACCCGCCTGCTAGCGGGTTTTTTCGTATCAATCCAGGTCGTCTTCTTTACCACCAGCCTCTTCAAACCATTTGGTCAGGTGGGTTTTGAGATCCTTCAGCTCTTCCGGCCCAATCAGCGCCAGACCAAGATCTTCGGCGCGCGTGATGTCGTTGTAGCGCAGTGGACGGAAGCTGACCAGCATTGCGCGGGCCTGTAGGCCGCCGAGCAGGTCGCGTAAGGTGTCGAGTTTATACAAAGTGTCATCACCGTCATCGCGCATGCCTTTGGTTTTGCATTCAATGATGTGCAGTTTGTTGTTTACGACAGTCGCCACATCCAGTTCGTTACGCACTTCACGTTCGCCGATTTCTCGATAAACCTGCACGTTCAAAGAACGGTCCTGAATGGTGGGCATGTCATCTTGAATCTGGCGCACGGTACTGTGGACCAGAGTCTCTAACCATTCGCCGTTGGAGAAGCGTCGTGCGTCTTCATTCACAAACGTCAGGATGCCACTTTGGTATGACGCGATTTGCGCCTCGACCAGATCGGTGATCAGCATATTGAGCTCTCGATAACCTTGCTGCTTTTCCGTCAGTTCGACGTCGAGTTTCTGTTCTTTGCGACACGTGGTGGCGAGATAGTTGAGTGTGGCGAGACCGGGCCCGAGCTCAAGGGCGTTACCGGCCCAGCGTTCACCCAACTCATACAACTTCTGGTCGAGCTGAGGGGGGAGGTGATGTTCGCTGAATTCGCCACGCGCACCAAAAATGGTTAAATAATCGGAGATGGTGATCAGGTCTTCAACCTGAGTATCCTCGCGGCCATCGGGATAAAGCCAACACAAACGGTCACTGTTGGGCTCCACAACGAAAATTGGCCAGTGGTATGTACGGAACACCTCGTACACCGATAACAGTCTGTGGCGCAGGCCGCAGCTGGCATTCAAGCGGACGTCTTCACCCCGCTCATGCAACTGTTGCGCTAAGCGTTGCACAGCTTGTTTGATTTTTGAGGTGTTGACCACATTCGGAATTTCGAAAAATTCTGAGGTAATGTTGCGTTTATCAAGTACCGACGCGAGTCGGTGGTACATGGTTTTTTGAGCGGGTTCACCAATAAAAACAATGTGTTTACTAATGGTCCGGTTATCAAGAAGGGGCGTGACCAAACGGATCGGATCTTGATCGATAATGCCAACATGAACTGCCATATATTTTCCTCATGCATGGCTTGCAAAAATTTGAGCAGAAAAGGAAAGCAAGCCGTGGGTGCCACAAGTCAGTATGTCGGGAATCCGTGTGAAAGCTTGTGGCTCTATCTACTCATATAAAGTTGCAGACCATAAAAAACAAGAGCGGTTTCACAAAAAACCGCTCTTTGAGGAGAATTGACAGTACGTTTACAGTTTAAATCGGTGAACCAATTCACCCTGTTGATTGGCCAGAGAGGTAAGGCTTGCGCTGGTTTGTGCAATTTCGGACATAGCCTGATAGCTGCTGTCGGCGATCAGGTTGATTTCTTCAATGCTGCGAGCGATGCCGGATGTGGTTTGACTCTGCTCTGCCGCCGCCTGTGAAATGTAGCTGCTCATGTGACTGATTTCGATGATCAGCGCCTGAATTTCTTCCATGGCACTGTTGGCATTCGAGGCTTGTTCAACCGACAACTCCATGTCGGTCATACAGCTCTCAATCACTTGGCCGGCGGTTTTTGAGCTGGTTTGCAGATTACTGATCATGCTCTCAATTTCGCTGGTGGACTCTGTCGTGCGCTGGGCAAGAACCCGGACTTCGTCTGCCACCACGGCAAACCCTCGTCCTTGTTCACCTGCACGCGCTGCTTCAATAGCCGCATTGAGAGCCAGCAGGTTGGTTTGCTCAGCAATGTTGCGGATAACGTCCAGAATCGACCCGATTTGACTGCTCATGCGTTGCAGTTCACCGACGGCCTGCACCGACTCATTGAGGCGGGACTCGAGCTGATTGATGGTCGTGATATTGGTGCTCATTACCTGACGGCCCGATTCCGACGCGTTTTCCACTTGCTCGACCATCTGCTGAGAGCTTTGTGCGCTCTGAGCCACTTCTTGCACCGAGTGCGCCATTTCCGTCATGGCCGTTGCCACGCTGGCCGTTTGTTCGCGTTGATTGCTCAATTGCTGCTGAGCACTGGTTGATGTGTGCTGGTTGGTATTAGCCGTTGTAGTGAGGTTGTCGGAGGCATCGTTGAGCCGGACCAGAATATCGTGCAGGTTATCCGCCAACGAGTTGATGTGCCCACTGACCCGGCTGAATTCGTTGTTGTAGCGAATGTCGATACGCTTGGTCATGTCACCATCGGTGAGGCCTTCCAGTGTTTTCAGGATACGGGTCAACGGCTCACGGACGCTGTGAGCGATGTGATAACCAATACCGGCGGCAAACAGCACAATTGCAATGCCAATCACAATGGCTTTAACTACGCCTTGCTTGTAAATGTCGCTGGCCAGAGTCAATGATTGATTCAGGTGCTCAGTGGCTCGTTGGTTAAAGGATTCCAGAATCGTCATAGCTTGGTCGACTTCCACCGCCAGATTCGCGATGTTGTCATACAGCGCAGCTTTGGCTTGCAGATAATCGTTGTGCTGATCCAACACGCCGCCCTTCATACCGATATCAGTAGTAAATTGCTGGACAGCTTCGTCGAAGGCCTTCTTGATTTCCGGCATTTGAGTCGCCAGGCCACGATAGGCGTAATTCAAGTGAGTGACGGCTTTTTTATTTTTGTTCACCGCTTCCAGCACATACGCAGGATCGGAACTCGCCAGCGCATCTGAGGTGACGACTTCGGCGTCTTTTAATTTGATGAAGTAGCTCTTGGCCATGACTTTGACCGAAATACTGTCCTGATCATCCACGTAGTCTTTCATGCCCACGCTCAGCTCAGAGTGCAGCCTTTGGAAGCGCCGGGTCGATTTCTGCACGTCTTCCTGCGCTTTGAACATCGCCTGATAGTTATCCATGGCTTCGTTGGCTTCGGTAACGTAACGTTGCTTCATCTCTTCCAACTGAGCGATACGGGTTTCCAGCTCGTTATCTCCGAGACTGGCTTGCTTCAGTTTATCCAGCGCCTGGCCTAGCTGGTCGCTGGCCTGTTGAAAACCGTTCCGTCGTTCCGCCATCCGCTCCGGATTCTGAGTGGTCAGAAAGTCTTTAAAGGATTTGTCCGCAGAGAGCAGACTGACACTGGTTTGATTGGACAATGAGACCAGAGGCAATGAGGTCTTAGAGACCGACTGGAAGTACGACTGAATCTGATTCATTCCGGCCATCATCATGGCGCTGGAAATGATAAACAGAATAATGATCAACGTGAATCCGGCGTACATCCGCCTTATCACAGAACCCTTCATAAAACTCTCCCTGAATTAAAAAAGACAATCGCTGTCTTAAAAAAGTAACAAAACAATCAACATTGTATTGAGAACGATTCACGCGTTTTATGACGTACAAGACAGTTTTAGTTTGTGTTTGCGGAAGGATTGATGATTCTGTTAAGTGAACACTGTTTTTATTGAGCTTTTTTAAGCCTTCAAGCATACTTATCGGCATACTGATATCCAATCCAACTCATAATGGAGCGCTTCATGGCTGAAGAAACCATTTTTAGCAAAATTATTCGTCGCGAAATCCCGGCCGATGTGGTTTACCAGGACGATCTGGTGACCGCTTTCCGTGATATTAATCCCCGAGCTCCAAGTCACATTCTGATCATCCCAAACAAACTGATTCCTACGGTGAATGAAGTTGAGGAAGCGGATGAGTTGGCGCTCGGTCGTATGTTTACGGTCGCCCGCCAACTGGCTAAAGAGGAAGGGATTGACGAGGATGGCTACCGTTTGATTATGAACTGTAACTCACATGGTGGTCAGGAGGTGTATCACATCCATATGCACCTGCTGGGTGGACGCCCGCTGGGGCCGATGTTGATGAGCTGATTGGCATCTGATGCCTGTGTTGCGGAGCTCGGGAGTCTTTCCGGGCTCAATATGAGAACCATAAGTAAGTGTTACGGAGTTTGAATTGCTAAGTCAGATTCGACTCGCTCTGGTGCTGTCATCTTCACTGTTGTTGTCTTCGTGTGCGAATTTGTCCGCTGGCAATCTGTTCAGCCACTACAGCGCACAAAATCAGGACATGTATCAAGCGGTGAAGAGTGGCCAGTATCAAAAAGCGGAAGAGGAACTGCCGAACCAAGTGGCGGGTGAGATACTCGACAACATGGAGAAAGGTCGGGTGTATTTCCTCAATGCGCAGTATGAGCAGAGTAAATCCAGCCTGGAGTCCAGTGACAAAGCGGTTCAGGTGCAACAGGATAAAGCGGTGATTTCGGTCTCGGACACCGCAACCAATGTCGGCTCTATCGCGGTGAACGATAATCTTAACATTTATCGGCCTGCCGATTATGAACTGGGGTTTTTACATCTGTATCTGGGGTTGAATTACCTGCAACAAAACAGCCTGGAAGGGGCTCTGGTGGAAATGCGTCGCGGTAATCAGGTTCAGGAAAAAGCACGCAAAGAGCGTGAAAAAGAACTCGAATCTGCGGCCAAAGAGATGCAGTCTCAGGGGCTTTCTCCTAATCTGGGAAGTGTACTGTCGAACTACCCCGATGCGGGTAAGCAGCTTCAGGCGGTACAAAACGGCTATTTGTTGTATTTATCGGCGCTGCTGTACGAAACCGCCAACAACCTCAATGACGCTTGGATTGATTATCGCCGTGCATTGGCGGTGATGCCAGACAATCGCGATGTCATTGATGGGGCAATGCGGGTTGGTCGCCGGTTAGGAATGCGTCAGGACGTGTCTTTGATGGAAAAACGCTACGGCAAACACAAAGCCATGCCGGTCGGAAAATCTCGGGTGTTATTCATTGAAGAGCAAGGGGTTGTCGAGGCGATGCAAAGCTGGCGACTGACTTTACCGATTTATGACAGTCGGGACAACGTGGGGCTGTATTCTCTCGCGCTGCCGTATTACCCCGCTCAACCGATCCCCACCTTGGGTCGTTACACTATTGACGGTCAATCGGTCGGTGGTCACTTACTGACGGACGTCAACCTGATGGCGCAGCGTGACCTGTCCGAGCGGATTCCAGCCATGGTGATTCGTCAGGCACTGCGGGTCTGGGCGAAAGACAGACTGCGAAAAGAAGCAACCAAGAAAGGCGATGATGTCGGGAATCTGATTTTCAACGTCTGGAATACGTTGACTGAGCAGCCGGATACGCGCAGTTGGCTGACCCTGCCGGGAGCGGTGCTCAGTGGCAGTCGATACGTGACACCGGGTACCCAAACACTCAGTGTGGATGGTAAACAGTATCAGTTTAATGTTGAAGCGGGTCAGACCGCATTGGTATGGATTTCACGCCAGGGCGGTAACGCTACGATCTGGCATAAGCAACTAGGAAAACTATGATGAAAAAATGGCTTTTCGCTGCGTTGGCAGCTGTGCTGATGATGGGATGTGCCAGTAATACGGCCGGGTTGAGAGTCGACGGCGCGTCTCAGACGGTCCTGTTTGGTGACAATGTGTTGGGTGGTCGACTTAACGTAGAAGACATTACTACCAAGCAAGTCGATGGTCATGCCCGTGGCATCGTACGTTTGGCAAGCCAGTACAAAGGCGATCAACACATTCAATATCGTTTCTACTGGTACGACAATGACGGCCTTGAAGTTAACAACAAGCTTGGTCCGTGGAAGCAAGCCATTGTGCGTGGTATGGAAACCGTCACTATCTCAGAAGTGTCTGTGAATCCAAACGGAACCCAATTCCGCGTTCAGATCCGTGAAGCGGACGATTAATCAATTTTGTATCCAGGCACTCACTGATGAGATGCCTGAACTGTTTTGAGACGTACTGTAATGGTACGAATTGGTAGAGAAAGGAACCAACATGAAAAAGAGTGTAATTGCATTACTGGGTTTGGCCGTGATTCTGGGCGGTTGTTCGAACCGCGTCAGCTATGGTGATGCGCAGGCTGTAGAAACAACCACCATCGATTTTGGTTCGACGGATCTGCAGAAAATTGCCGGTGAGATGGTAGACAGTATGTTGTCTTCCGGTTCAGTGGCGGCAATCACCAGCAACTCTCGTCCCATCGCGTTTGTTGACAGCATCAAGAACAAAACCAGCGAGCACATTGATACCGAGTCCATCACAGACACCATCAGCACAAAAATGCTGAATTCGGGTAAGTTCCGTTTTGTGGATATGGATCGTGTGGAATCGGTACGTAAGCAACTGAACTTCCAGAACAACGATCAACTGGTGAACCAAAGCACCGCGATTCAGTTTGGTAAAATGGTCGGCGCGCAGTACATGTTGTACGGCAACCTGTCCAGCATCGTGAAGTCTGCAGGTAGTGACAAAGACGTCTACTACAAAATGACCATGCGTTTGATGGATCTGGAAACGGGTCTGATTGAATGGGCGGACGAAACAGAAATTCGTAAGCAGGCATCGAAGAGCTTGCTGGGTCTGTAATCATTGCTAGGATCTCGCCGATGGCAAGGATGTCATGGAAAGAGGCGTGTCAGCTCGACACGTCTCTGGTTAGTTTAGATTCGTTCTTTCATCGGGCCCCTGAGTTCGCTCAAACACTGACCGGGGGCCTGACTAATCGTTGTTGGAAAGTGGTGCTTCCCTCTGGTCAGGCGTACGTCTGGCGGCCTATCACCCCAATCACTAAGGCGTTTTCCATTTCACGCCATCAGGAATATCAGATTCTTAAAGCCATTGAGCCCTCGGGCATTGCACCTGCGCCTTCGCTGGTCAATGACCAGGGACTGCTGGTCGAATGGGTTGACGGCGAAGCCTTACATCAGGGTATGGCGGTCGCCAGCTTGGTAGAGACACTGGCCGCAGTGCATGATCTGGACATTCACCGCATTCCCGTTGCGCCTTTTAACTTTACAGCACGTGTTGACCATTACTGGATGCAGCTAGATAGCGAGCGCAAAACTGAGCGCGTGACGGATATCTATCAACGTTGGCGCAGCGCGCCAAATCTGCGGGATGCAGGTAAAGTGTTGTGCCATTTCGATTTGGCCGGTTACAACTTGGTTGCCACCCAGACCGGGACGCGAGTAATCGACTGGGAGTACGCGTCACTGGCCGATCCGAGATTGGATCTTACCCTGACCATCGGTGCGGCGGACTTACCGATGCTGGAAGCCATCCAGTTATATTGTCAACAACGGGACATACGAGAGTGGGATGATTGGGTAGAAGGCGTGATGGCCTGGCAGCCACGAACACAGATGATGGCAATGCTCTGGTATCTATTGGCTCACCAGCTCTGGGGGGAAGAAAGCTATGGTCTGGCAGCCCAGCAGTTGGAAGCGTCGTTTTGCAGTTGAGATCACTGTTTGTCTTTAATGGCTTATAAAAAATAGGGGCTTAGCCTTTTCACGCACAACATTCGTGATAAATTGGGTGTTCAGGGAGGACACACACATGATTATTTATCTACACGGCTTCGACTCCACCAGTCCGGGTAATCACGAGAAAGTACTGCAACTGCAATTTATCGATGATGATGTCCGGTTCATCAACTACAGCACCTTGCACCCGAAACATGATATGCAGCATTTGCTGAAAGAAGTGCACAAAGTCATTGAGCAGTCCGGCGACACTGAGCCTATGATCTGTGGCGTGGGGTTGGGGGGATACTGGTCAGAGCGTATTGGTTTCTTGTGCGGCATCAAGCAGGTGATGTTCAATCCCAATCTGCATCCTGAGATCACGATGCAGGGGCGCATTGATCGGCCGGAGGAGTATGAAGACATCGCGACCAAATGTGTGAGCGATTTTCGCCACAAAAATCAAAGCCGTTGCCTGGTGATATTGTCCCAACAAGACGAGGTGCATGATAACCGCAAAACGGCCAGTGAGCTTGAGGCGTATTACGACATCGTCTGGGATCAAACTCAGACGCATAAATTTAAGAAAATCTCACAACATCTGCAGGCCATGAAAGCATTCAAACAAGCTTAATATCCTGTCGTATTAATTGCTTAGCGAGGGTTGCTCCCTCGCAGGCTCGTTCCGGCTTTCTCTAACGCATCACACCAACCAGACAGAAATTGCAGAACTTTCATGCAATTTACTTCTTTATCCGTAATGTCCCTATCAAGGCTAGTGAATTTCATGCAATATAAGGTTGCGCAGTGAATTTTGCTCGATAT
>NZ_WXWP01000371.1:0-9262 GCF_009904765.1 Vibrio sp. V39_P1S14PM300 | reverse complement strand
CACTAAGGTTATCTACGTGTATTTTTGATAGCATGAATAAAAATATTTCTCATTACCACTTGAGCTAACCCATGAAATTGTCTGAATTAAAACAAGGTGAGAGTGCCACGATTGTGGCTCTGGACCAGTTGTCTGGCGAGATTCGCAAGAAACTCATGGTGATGGGCCTGTTGCCCAACACTGACGTTAAACTGGTGCGCCGTGCACCGATGGGTGACCCGTTGCAGGTTGAAGTGCGGGGTGTCTCTTTGGCTGTGCGTGAAAAAATAGCGAATGCGATTGAGGTGGAGAGCTGATATGCAATACCAGATTTTGACCGTCGGTAACCCTAATAGCGGTAAAACTACTCTGTTCAATGGTCTGACTGGCGCAAAGCAGCAAGTCGGTAACTGGGCGGGTGTGACTGTCGAAAAGAAAACCGGACGCTACAACCATTCGGGTGATGATTTTTTGTTAACTGACTTGCCAGGTATTTACGCGCTCGACAGTGGCAATGATGGTAACAGCATTGATGAGTCGATTGCCTCACGTGCGGTATTGACCCATCCGGCAGATCTGATCATCAATGTGGTGGACGCGACCTGCCTCGAGCGCAGTTTATACATGACACTTCAGCTTCGTGAGTTGGGCCGCCCGATGGTGGTGGTACTGAATAAGATGGACGCGCTGAAGCGTGAGCGGCAGGTCATTGATATTAAAGCGCTGGAGAAAGTTCTGGGCTGTCCGGTGTTCTCTTTGTCTGCCAACAACAAGGGGCAGGTGTTGCGGTTTAAAGAGAAACTGCATAAAACTCTGGTGCAGGGAGTGGCCCTCAAAGAGCTGACGCTGAATTACGCTGAGACGTTTGAGCGTGCTATCGCACAGGTTGCCCCACTGTTTGAAGAGCAGACGGTTGCTGCCAGAGCACTGGCGGTGCGCGCGCTGGAAAACGACCGGTTAGTGATTAATCCTCTCCCCCAGCCGAAGCGTGAGCGGATTCAAGCGGCTCAGTTGGCGACGGAACTTGATATCGATCTCCACGTTGCCGATACCAAATACACCTTTTTACATGAGCAGTGTAAGCGGGTACGCCGCAGCGAAGGAAAGCTGAGCCACAGTTTCACCGAGAAAGCGGATCGGATCATTCTCAACAAATGGATCGGTGTGCCGTTCTTTTTTGTGGTTATGTATCTGATGTTCATGTTCTCGATCAATATCGGTAGTGCTTTTATCGACTTTTTCGATATTGGTGTCGGTGCCTTGTTGGTGGATGGTGGGCATCACTTGCTCGACGGGCATCTACCGGTGTGGTTGGTTACATTGATCGCTGACGGTGTCGGTGGGGGGATTCAAACGGTGGCAACCTTCATCCCAGTCATCGCCTGTCTGTACCTGTTCCTGGCGATTCTGGAGAGCTCCGGCTACATGTCCCGTGCCGCATTTGTACTGGACAAGGTTATGCAGAAAATAGGCCTGCCGGGCAAAGCTTTCGTCCCTTTGGTCCTCGGGTTTGGGTGCAACGTGCCAGCGATCATGGCAACCCGGACTCTCGATCAGGAGCGCGAACGTAAGTTGGCGGCGTCGATGGCTCCCTTCATGTCGTGTGGTGCACGTTTGCCTGTGTACGCGCTGTTTGCTGCGGCTTTTTTCCCACAAAGTGGTCAGAACATCGTGTTTGCCCTTTATCTGCTGGGGATTGCGGCGGCGGTGTTGACTGGCTGGGTTCTGAAAAAAACGCTTTATCCGGGGGACAGTGACAGTTTGTTGATGGAAATGCCAGATTACGAACTGCCGACTATGCAGAATGTGATGATCAAAACCTGGCAAAAACTGAAGCGGTTTGTTCTGGGGGCCGGCAAAACCATCGTGGTGGTAGTGACAATCCTCAGCTTTCTCAACTCTGTGGGTACCGATGGCAGTTTTGGCAACCAGGACAGTGAAAATTCAATGCTGTCTAAAGCTGCTCAGGTGGTCACGCCTGTTTTTGCTCCAATAGGGGTCAACCATGACAACTGGCCAGCGACTGTCGGGATCATTACTGGTATTTTCGCCAAAGAAGCGGTCGTGGGAACACTGAACAACCTTTATAGCGCGCCGACAGATGAGGACGCTGAGTTCGATTTGGCTGCCAGCCTCAAAGAGGCGGCATGGTCGATTCCACAAAACCTGAGCGACCTGAGCTTCAGTGATCCGCTGGGTATTGAAGTTGGCGATTTGAGTGACAGTCAGAGTGTGGCACAGGATCAGGAAGTGGATGCGTCCATCTTCGGCAATCTTAAAGCGCACTTTGCCAGTGGTCATGCCGCGTTTGCGTATTTGATTTTCATTTTGCTTTACACGCCTTGTGTTGCGGCCATGGGGGCATACGTTCGTGAGTTTGGTCACAAGTATGCCCGCTTTATTGCCGTCTGGACCATGGGGTTGGCCTACGCTGGGGCGACCTTGTACTACCAGGCCTCAATGCTCACCGAAACACCGATACAAAGTACCATTTGGATTACCATTGTTATCGGCGGCAGTGCATTGGTGTATGTCAGCCTGAAACGCCAAGGGCGTTCGCAGCAGGCGTTGACTGAGGTGCCTGTGGCATGATTTTGTCTGAGCTGAAGCGGTACATCGAACAGCAGGGTAGTGCATCGCGCAAAGAACTGGCCAAGCGTTTTGCGCTCAGCGAAGATGGTGTGGATGCCATGTTGACGGTCTGGATACGTAAGGGGATCATTTCACGCACGATCGATACGAATCGTGCGGAGCATGTTACCCGGGTCCGTTACTCGGTGAATCGACCGGACGGTTTATCTTTGACGGTCAAACTGTAATCCAATAAAAAAACGCTCCTCAACCGGAGCGTTTTTTATTGATGATGCGTGGATTACGCTTTGCTGAACATGGAGCTGAGTGACAACACGTTCTGGATTCGGATCAGCATCGCCTGTTGCTCTGCTTCGTCACGAAACTCACCCTGGGTGTTACCCCATAGCGGTCCAGGCCAGGCGATGTCGTTTTTAAAGCGCGCAATATGGTGGATGTGCAGTTGAGGCACCATATTCCCAAGGGCACCTAAGTTGAGTTTGTCCGGCTGGAAAATCGCTTCGAGCGCCTGGCTGACGGCCTGTGATTCAAGCAAAAACTGGTGTTGCTCTTGCATTGGAAGGTGGTGAAGTTCTTTTAACTGAGCGCGTTTAGGCACCAAAATAACCCAGGGTACTGCGCTGTCTTTGTGCAGCAGCGCCACGCAGAGAGGAAAATGGCCGATCACGGTCGTATCGTTGGCTAACTGGGGATGAAGTTCGAAACTCATGCTTAAGGTTCCTTACGGTTAGATAAAAGAAAGGTTGGCTTATACTGCCAACCTTTGTCTTATTGGTATTGCGGTGATCGGATTACATACGATCCAGCGTATTGATGCCCAGCAGTGCCAGACCTTGCTTGATGGTCTTCGCTGTCAGTGCCGCTAGTTTCAGACGGCTCTGCTTCACGCTCTCATCTTCGGCACTCAGGATCGGGCAGGCTTCGTAGAAGCTTGAGAACTGACCAGCCAGTTCAAACAGGTAGCTACACATAATGTGTGGCTGACCTTCACGAGCAACGGATTGAACCGCTTCTTCAAACTGAAGCAACTTCGCGATCAGCGCTTTTTCTTTCTCTTCACTGATGGTGATGTCGCCCTGCAGATCATCCATGGCAATGCCGGCTTTGGCAAAAATAGACGCCACGCGAGTGTAAGCATACTGCATGTATGGGGCAGTGTTGCCTTCAAATGCCAGCATGTGATCCCAATCGAAAATGTAGTCGGTGGTGCGGTGTTTCGAGAGATCCGCGTATTTGACTGCTGCCATAGCCACCGTGGTCGCAATGTTGTTTTTCTCTTCCGCATCTAGATCCGGATTTTTGCTTTCGATCAGCTTGATGGCACGCTCTTGGGCTTCATCTAGCAGATCCGCCAAACGGACGGTGCCGCCAGCACGCGTTTTGAAAGGACGGCCGTCTTTACCCAGCATCATACCGAATGCATGGTGTTCCAGCGTGACTTCATCAGGCACGTAACCCGCTTTACGAACGATAGTCCATGCTTGCATCAGGTGCTGATGCTGACGTGAGTCAATGAAGTACAACACGCGGTCAGCGCCCAGCGTTTCGTAGCGGTATTTCGCACAGGCGATGTCGGTGGTGGTGTAAAGGAAACCTCCGTCGCGCTTCTGGATGATCACACCCATTGGCTCGCCGTCTTTGTTTTTGTATTCGTCCAGGAACACGACTTGCGCGCCGTCGTCTTCTTGTGCCAGGCCTTTTTCTTTCAGGTCGGCAACGATACCTGGCAGCATGTCGTTGTACATGCTTTCGCCCATCACGTCGGCACGAGTCAGAGAAACGTTCAGACGGTCGTAGTTACGCTGGTTTTGTTCCATGGTGACATCAACCAGCTTTTTCCACATTTCTGCACAGTACGCATCGCCACTTTGCAGTTTGACTACGTAATTACGTGCTTTGGCGGCAAAGGCTTCGTCTTCGTCATACAATTTCTTCGATTCACGGTAGAAGCCTTCCAGATCCGCCAGTTCCATCGAAACTTCGCCCGATTCCTGTTGTACACGTTCAAGGTTCGCGATCAACATACCGAACTGTGTGCCCCAGTCACCGATGTGGTTGGCACGAATGACTTTGTGGCCCAAAAACTCAAGGGTACGAACAACCGCATCACCGATGATGGTTGAGCGCAGGTGACCCACGTGCATTTCTTTTGCAACGTTTGGCGCTGAGTAGTCCGCAACGATGGTTTTTTGTGCTTCTTTGGTGACACCAAGACGGCTGTCTGCCAGAGCGGCGTCCGCTTGCTTAGCCAGAAACTCTTCGCTGAGGAAAATGTTGATAAAACCAGGGCCGGCGATTTCTGTTTTGCTGGCAATGCCGTCCAGATCCAGAACATCCAGTACTTTCTGTGCAAATTCTCGCGGGTTTGTGCCTAGCTTCTTCGCCACGCCCATCACGCCATTTGCCTGATAGTCACCGAATTGTGGCTTTGCTGATTGACGCACTGCTGCAGGACTGCCTGCCGGTGCACCAGCGGCTTCCAGAGCCTGAGATACTTTGTCATTAATAAGTGCTTGGATATTCACACGCGCTTCCTTCAATTCTTGGGAATTGGTTGGTATGCATTTTATTCACCGAAGTTGGCTGAATGCATATCTCAATAAAGTTCATAATTTGGCGCACATGATACCAAGATTATTGCGCCTCTTATAGAGAGTGAAATGGGAATTTTTCTACTTTTCAGCGATAACTTGATAGTATTGCGGCAAAATCAATATTTTGGACGGTAGAAAATGTCAGATTTACTGTTGGAAGCAGAGTTGATGCCTGAACAAATGAAGGCGAGCCTTGAAAGTTTTATGCATAAAATTCAGCATCTAAGCGATATTTTGCATATAGATTTGAGCCCATTTCAGGCGGACCATATTGCTCTGCGTATCAACCACACTGAACTTGCTAAACTGGCGCATCAGGAGTGGCAAAAAGAGGGGAAAGTTATCTCTCAGGCTAAGATTAATGGCCGTCCGATCATCGTGATTGAATTTACTGCGCCACTGCAGGCGAAAAACTGGTCATTTGAGTGTCTGGAACTGCCATATCCGGCCCCGGGGAAAATCTACCCTCAACAAAGCTGGGAGCATGTCGAGTTTGTGATTCCGTCCGATGCGCACACTGCGGAACAATACCTGGCCGATATCCAAAGCCAGTTTCCCCAATTGGCGGCACAATGGCCGCACTTGAGTGAGCATGGCATCAAAGTTAAGTTGTCCAGCCCAAAAGGCGACGGCGAACGTCTCAACAACCCGACCGTCGCGTTTAAGTGGAACGGCGTGTGCATCAAACTCCACCCGCACTCACTGAAAGCGATAGTGGCCTCAGAGCAAGAGGTTTAACCCAGTTCGACGTCTTTCGGTCTGAGCTGAAATTCTTCGATTGAGCCGATTTCCTGCCCCACAACCAGAGGGGCAGATTCACTGTGTGCATTGCCTTGGGTATGCATGATCAGACGATTCGCTGTGCGTGGTTTCAGCTCGTTGACCACAAAACGGATCATGTCGCTGCGACTCAGTTCTTTTAACTCATCCAATACTTTTTCACGCTGATCAAAGCCTCGATCTTTATTGCCGATCGCCACCCATAGCCGCTGAGCCCGGCCACGTAAAGTGGTGTCCGGTGTGGCGATTTGATTCCATAATCCGCGTTTACTGCTGTGCCATTGGTAGTCATTCAACTCCAGCAACACCATATAAAATGCATTGAGAAATTCATCCATGGCTTTTAACAACTCTGCCGGAGCGGCATTGGGCGACTGAACGTACAGCACGATCCCCGGATGACGGTTGAGTGGCATATTGCCGGTGCCGACCATGTAGCCGAGCTGCTGTTTGGTCCGGATTTCATGGAAGAAGGTGGCCGACATCAGATGATTGGCCAGCGAATAGAGCGCGATGCTATGCGGATCGGTGGTGTCACACTGATAGTAGAGTACGATGGCGGAATCTTCCTGATCGCACAGCACTTCTTTTTGATATGTTCCGGTATCGCCCAGCATCACCAGAGGGCGCAGAGCTTCCTGATAACGCTGGTTTTTGACTCGTAAAGCGTCTTTGAGGGTTTCTCCCAGCGTCAGAGCTTCCTGCTGGCGCCAGTCACCGTAAACGAACATCTCGACATGCAGATTTGCGAGAATGGAATCGACGAATACTGGTAACTCGTCCACTTCGATGGTTTCCAGCTCATCCACCAGCACCGCGTACGGTGGGTTATTAGGCTGGAGGATACCAGTCATGGCATTAAATAGCTGGGATATGGGACGATCTTGGGCGGAGTTACGCCAGTTGCGCAGCAACTGTTGTTTTATCGACTGGTAACGCTGGTGGCTGAATTCACGCTTGGCAAAGCGCTCTAAAATCATTTGCAGTAGCTGGGGCTGCTTTTCGCTGAAGCCGGAAATGGTCAGCGTCACGCCGCCTTGGTGGGCGTACATGTTATAGCCCATCCCCGCGATTTCTGCCTGATACGTCTCTTTCGCTAACGAGTCGAGGAACATTTCCACACACAAGCGTGTCATTACAATGTTGCGCGCAGTGGCCACGGCGGTAGGGCTGTCGATGGCCACATACACGACGCCTTTGGGTACCCGGAAGGTCGCATCCTGAAGATGCCAGAGACGAAAGCCATCCTGCTCTTCAATGATGCTTGGTACCGACTGTTCGCCATCGAGTGATTTGGGGTCGAGATCGTAGCAAATAAACGGGTTTTTCGGGGGCAGCGCCAAGTCGAGTTGAGTCTGAGCGGCGTGATAGCGCTGTAACTGTACTGCAGTGAGGGAGCGGACGGAATACGGCGTAAAATACCACTCTGCATGTTGATCGCATGCTAAGCCCTTGGTTACCAGGGTGACGCGTAAGTTTTCTGGCGAGAAGTAGCTCGCCAGTTCGCGCAGAACTTCCGGCTGATAACCGGCCATCATGTAATCGCCGTAGATGGTGTCGTCAGCGGCGTAGTGTTGCATGTTGATCACAAGGTGGCTGGCCAGATCCAGAGGGCGAGTGGGCTCCTGAAAACGAAAAGCCGACTCCAGCACGGCTTGTTTCTCCCGATAACGCCATTCGTCAAAGCCCTGTTCTTTGATCAGTGCAATGTAAGCAAACACAGCTTCGATGATCTCGTCAGTATGCTGGAGCCCTGATGGGGTCAGCGCGCAACTGACATTGAATTCCCGGTAATTGCTGCCACTGGCTCCGCCACCAGCGGACAGCGCATTGATCCAGCCTTCGTTTTTCAGCGCCAGCATCAGGCTGCCTTCGCCTTCATAGCCGAGTAAATGTGCGAAGTAGGACAGGGGCTTGGTCTGATAATACTTATCCATGCCCGGGAAAGTGAAGGTGAGCACCAACTTACGCAGGTCTTTAAGTGGCTCTACGTTAATCCACAAGCGGTTCTGCTTATTTTTTAGGTAGGGCTGCTCAATCTGTTTGCTCTTTAGCTGGTTGTTAGCGATGGCGCAGAACTTCTCTTCTGCCCAGTGTTGTAGTTCATCAAGAGACTGCGGGCCTACCAGCGTGAGGGTCATCAGGTCAGCCGAATATTGACGGGCGTGGAAGCTGACGACTTCCTGGCGAATCGATTTCCCATTGCGGTCATCCAGAGTTTCGAGGTTGCCCACCGAGAACTTGCTGAACGGATGGTCCGGATTGATGGTGGCCTTTTGCACTTGATAAAGACGACGAGAGTCATCGTTCAACTTTAATTTGTATTCAGAGTCAACCGCCTGACGCTCTTTGTCGAGGGCTTCTTCGTTAAACAGCGGCGCGCTGAAAAACTGAGCAAAGCGATCCAGCCCTTTTTCGAAACCATTGGGTGTTATATCGAAAAAAAAGCACGTATGTTCAGTACCTGTCCAGGCGTTATTGCTACCACCGTGCTGGCTGATATAGCTTTGAAATTCGCCTACTTTGGGGTATTTTTCCGTGCCCAGAAACAGCATATGCTCCAGATAATGAGCCAGACCTTGCCGGTCTGCGGGATCATCAAAATGGCCAACATTCACGGCCAGTGCAGCGGCAGACTTTTGTGCGTGTACGTCTTGGATCACAAGCACTCTTAGGCCATTCGCCAGAGTTAGGTAGCGATATTGATTGTTATCGTTGGGGCTAAGATGCACAGGTGCTCTCCAGAGTTGAAGCATTTAAGTAAGTATGACCCTGAATAAGTGTGCTGCAAACACTTGGTCAGAGAAAGTGGAGCACTTTTGGATTATTTATGCTTTGTCTGTGCTCTGTTTAAAAGATTGTTAAGAAAGTCGAAGTCTTTGGCAAGGCACTTGATATAATTATTTTTATAAGCGGCCAGTTAAGCCGTGAATGATAACAAATAACGCACAGTGCTGACTGCCTGTTGATAGTAGTAGGAATTGAGAGTGAAAATCTTCATTATGCGCCACGGCGAAGCAGAACATTTTGCCGCCAGTGACGCAGAAAGAGCGTTGACCACGCGCGGCATAAGCGAATCGGTCGCGGTAGCCAGAGCCTGCAATGAGCAGGGCATCACCGAGTTTGATAAGGTACTGATCAGTCCATATTTGCGCGCTCAGCAAACCTGGCAGCAAATTCAGCCGATGTTTAAAACGTCTGCCATTAGCACCAGTGAAGACATCACGCCATATGGTCAGTCGGATCTGGTCTTTGACTACTTGTGCGCCCTGATCGAAGTGGAGCAGCCGCAATCGGTGTTGCTGGTTTCTCATTTG
>NZ_WXWP01000124.1:0-35256 GCF_009904765.1 Vibrio sp. V39_P1S14PM300 | reverse complement strand
ATCCGCGTGTTGGGAGTTCGAATCTCTCCACCCCTGCCATATTCAAGGCCTCAGTCGAAAGACTGAGGCCTTTTTGTTTTCTGTTGGTGCGAACAATACGCAGAGCATTGCGAGTAATAATTAGTTACACTTGGGCTTCTCCTCAACACTCTTATTGGGAAAAGAAAACAAATGGATATCAGCCGTCGTCAATTCGTCAAAACGTCGTTCGCCTTATCAGCTATGTGCGTGATGCCTGCGTGCTCTTTGGTGCAATCTCGCGGTCGTGACGGCCGGTATATTTACGACTTGACTGCACAGCCTGCGAGCGCCGAGTTAGTGCCTGGTTTCACGACTTCGGTGTTAGCGTTCAACGGTAGGATCCCAGCGCCGACAATTCGCTGCCGGCAAGGAGAAAAGGTCACCATTCGTTTTACCAATAAACTGGATGAGCCAACTACCATCCATTGGCACGGGCTGCGTATCCCAATTGCTATGGATGGTGTACCGTTCCTCAGCCAGCCGCCTATCATGCCTGGTGAGACGTTTATATACGAATTTACGCCACCAGACGCAGGCACATTTTGGTATCACCCACATATGAATAGTGTCAAGCAGCTCGGTATGGGATTGGTGGGGCTGATCATTGTTGAAGAGGCAGACCCGGTTCATTTCGACGAAGAGCACGCTTTAATGTTGAAACACTGGCATTTGGATCCGCAGGGTCAGTGGAAAGATTTGATGATCCCACGCTATAGCGCACGCATGGGCACACCAGGTGAGTGGGGGACCGTCAATGGAGTCCATGAGCCGGTCTATTCACTGAAAGCGCATGCCACTGTACGTCTGCGAATTGCGAACGTCGACAATACAATAACGTATCCGGTTGCCGTCGAAGGAGCCGAGGCCTGGGTCATCGCCATTGATGGTAATCCGGTAAAGACGCCAGTGAAGCTCACTCAGCATAAAATTGGCCCAGGTATGAGGGTTGATATTGGCTTGGTGGCGCCCAAGGCAGGAGAGCGGGTTTATGTGCGTCAAATGAAAGGCAAATTCCCATTTCCTCTGTGCGAGTTTAAGGTTATGTCATCAGAACTACCATCTGGTCAGTCTTTGCCTACTCTGCCACTCAACCCAGTACCGTCAGTTGATCTGGCCAATGCACAGGAAATCGACTTTGTATTTGAGTGGGAAGGCGCTATTACCCCAGCCGATCCATCCGGGCATGCGATGCCGACCTTCTGGTTAGTTAATAAGCGCGCCTGGGAGGGTATGAGTGCGACATCCATTCCCGAACCGCTGGCGTATTTAGAACGTGGGAAAACGTACATTTTTGACCTTAAGAACGTCACCCAGTACCACCACCCAATCCATTTACACGGACATACTTTTACCGTATTGGAACTGAATGGAAACAAGCTTGCAGAACCGTTTCATACCGATACGGTGTTACTGGGCAAAAATGGCAGCGCTAAGGCGGCATTCGTGGCGGACAACCCTGGGCGCTGGATGTACCACTGTCATGTGATTGAACACATGAAAACCGGCCTCATGGGTTTTATTGAGGTAAAGTGACGCCTGTAACTTTTAAAATCTATTTCAGAAACACAATCTTATTACTGCGGATTTAACCCTTGGATCGCTCGATTTTTCAGCGAATAAGATTACAATGTTCGCATCAAAAATTAAGGGGTTACTATGGGGCAGTTATCCATTCTCGGCTTTATCGCTGTCGGCGGCGCATTTGGTGCGTGTTCGCGTTATCTGATCTCTGAATTGTGCGTGGTGTTGTTTGGGCGGGGCTTTCCCTACGGGACGTTGACGGTCAACGTTGTGGGGTCATTCATCATGGGCGCATTGATCGCACTGTTTGAAAATGAAATGCTCGCCACCGAACCATGGCGCCAAATCATCGGTCTGGGCTTCCTTGGAGCATTGACGACGTTTTCGACCTTTTCAATGGACAACGTGTTGATGTTGCAACAAGGTGCTTTTTTCAAGATGGGCCTCAATATCTTGTTGAACGTGGTATTGAGTGTTTCCGCCGCCTGGGTGGGTTTTCAGTTGTTGATCAAAAGTTAGATAAAATTTGTACAGGTCGGCTTGGTTTAACCAAACCGTTTTTATATACTGATATCACTTGTCGGAGTGCCATAAGGCTGAGACCGTTAATTCGGGATCCGTTGAACCTGATCAGATTAGAATCTGCGAAGGGAACAAGAGAAGATATTTATACCGGAGTTCTTTCTGGTTGACCTATCAAATAGTCGAATGTTGTTATAGGCAAATGACTTAAGCTTTATTTAGCCTTAATTTGACTCCTCTTGTCGCATCTATCCGCCAAGCATTTTTATCCAATTACTTTTTATCTAGTATAACAAAGCAAGGAAAAATGCTATGTCGAGTCGCAAACAAGCGAGACTGGAAGCCAAACAGTTCATTGAAACACTCTCGGTACAGCCGTACCCAAATTCCACAAAAGTATATGTAGAAGGTTCACGTCCAGATGTTCGTGTACCTATGCGTGAAATAGCGCTAGCAGATAGTCTGATTGGTGGCACAAAAGAGGCGCCTATTTTCGAGCCGAATGAAGCCGTCCGAGTCTACGATACGTCAGGTGTTTATACTGATCCGAACTACGATATTGACCTTTATAGTGGCTTACCAAAGCTAAGAGAAAGCTGGATTGAAGAGCGCGGTGACACAGAGTTACTTGATGAAGTAAGCTCGGTGTACACCAAAGAACGCTTAGAAGACGAAACACTAGACGATCTTCGATACGGTAATCTACCACGTATTCGACGTGCCAAAGATGGGCAGTGCGTGACTCAGTTACACTATGCTCGCAAAGGTATTATCACCCCAGAAATGGAATTCATCGCGCTACGTGAAAATATGGGACGCGCTCAATACCGTGATGAAGTGCTGAATCAACAGCATCCGGGTCAAAGCTTCGGAGCGAATCTTCCAAAAGACATTACCGCCGAGTTTGTGCGTAAAGAGGTCGCCGAAGGTCGCGCGATTATCCCTTCTAATATCAACCACCCAGAATCCGAACCAATGATCATTGGCCGCAACTTCTTAGTTAAAGTGAATGCCAACATTGGTAATTCATCGGTGACTTCTTCGATTGAGGAAGAAGTAGAGAAGTTAGTGTGGGCCGCTCGCTGGGGTGGTGATACGGTGATGGACTTATCGACGGGGCGTAATATTCACGAAACTCGCGAGTGGATTCTACGTAACAGTCCAGTGCCGATCGGTACCGTACCAATGTATCAAGCGCTTGAGAAAGTGAATGGTGTTGCGGAAAACCTTAACTGGGAAGTGATGCGCGATACTCTGATTGAGCAAGCAGAGCAGGGCGTTGACTATTTCACTATCCATGCCGGTTTACTACTTCGCTATGTGCCAATGACTGCAAAACGCGTTACTGGCATCGTTTCTCGTGGTGGTTCAATTATCGCGAAATGGTGTTTAGCCCATCACCAAGAAAGCTTCTTATATACCCACTTCCGAGAGATCTGTGAGATCTGTGCCAAGTATGATGTGGCACTTTCTCTCGGTGATGGTCTGCGCCCTGGTTCGGTGGCTGATGCTAACGATGAAGCGCAATTTGCTGAGCTGCGCACCCTGGGTGAACTGACCAAGATTGCTTGGGACTATGATGTACAGGTCATCATCGAGGGGCCTGGACACGTACCTATGCACATGATTAAAGCCAATATGGAGGAGCAACTCGAGCATTGTCATGAGGCGCCGTTTTACACCCTTGGTCCACTGACCACGGACGTGGCTCCGGGCTATGACCATATCACCTCCGGTATTGGCGCGGCGATGATCGGCTGGTATGGCTGTGCGATGCTTTGCTACGTTACTCCTAAAGAACACCTCGGACTGCCGAATAAAGAAAACGTTAAGACCGGTTTGATCACCTACAAACTGGCGGCGCATGCGGCGGACTTAGCTAAGGGACATCCTGGGGCTCAGGTTCGCGATAATGCGCTTTCCAAAGCGCGCTTCGAATTTCGCTGGGAAGACCAGTTTAACCTGTCACTTGACCCTGATACCGCTCGCGCTTTCCATGATGAAACCCTGCCTCAGGAATCAGGTAAGGTAGCGCATTTCTGTTCCATGTGTGGGCCTAAGTTCTGTTCAATGAAGATTTCGCAAGAGGTGCGGGAGTATGCGAAAGACACCGAACAAGTGGCTGCGGACCAGGCTATCTCGATCAAAATGCTTGATGACCCGCTAGAAGGGATGCGCCAGAAATCACAAGAGTTCAGAGAGTCAGGCTCTGAGCTGTACCACCCAGCAGTGCATGTGGAGGTCAGCGACTCATGAGTAAAATCCTAGTTCCGTCATCCTTGATTGAACTAACTGGCTTAGTTCAACAATGTTTGTTGTTGGCGAAAGAGCAGGGTTTTAGCATCGAAGACATTGAGTTGGGTGTTAGCCCAACTCAATCTATTCAGCTTGTTCGTGACCAACACATTACGTACGTTACTACGGATCTGATTGATGCCCATAACGCCGATCCAGAGCGCTCTTTGGCGCTTTGTTATCGCTCTGGTTTATCAGTAGAAGCGTGCCTAGAACAGTCTTCGACATCGGTTTTGATTGGCATTTTTGACGACCAGGCTGTCAATCCACAGGGCGAGGTATCTCAACTTGATATCTGGCGTCATCCAATCGACCATGAAGTGAGAGCGCTTTCCGTTAAGGTCAAACTCAACACTGTGTTTGTACCTGAGCATCACCTAGCATGGGTGGTGGCATTGACTGTGCTCGATTTTCCCATCGAAGATGCGCTGACACTCGCCCGAGGAATTACGACACAACAGACGAATGTTTCACGTGAAACACGCTTGGATCAAAACCACAATGTGGAGCGAGTCAATCAGTGGGCGTGCCAGTTCGATGATTTTCCCACCCCAGTCCTTGACGATCAGCGCTTAGGCATCCGAGTCGGATGGTCAGCGCAAGGCGAGCGCGTCCGCTTTTCAACCTTAGCGAAGCAGAGTTTAGGGCTCTACCCAGTGGTGGATGATGTCACTTGGATCGAGCGTTTGCTGCCATTGGGCATCCATACTATCCAACTGCGTATCAAGAATCCGCAACAGGCTGATTTAGAACAGCAGATCATTCGAGCAATTGAGTTAGGTCGTCAATACCAGGCCCAAGTGTTTATTAATGACTATTGGCAGCTTGCGATTAAGCATGGTGCTTACGGTGTGCATCTCGGTCAGGAAGATATTGAAGAGTCGAATTTGGCCCAACTCACCAAAGCCGGTATTCGTCTTGGTCTCTCCACTCATGGCTATTACGAACTGCTTCGTATCGTACAAATTCATCCTAGCTACATCGCGTTAGGACATATCTTCCCAACCACCACCAAACAGATGCCATCTAAGCCGCAGGGGTTGGTGCGTTTGGCGTTATATCAAAAGCTGATCGATAGCATCCCTTATGGCGCAACACAGTCTGATGTTGGTGCCCAAGCAGAGCAGGGGGTAAGTGCTGGCATGTTCGGTTATCCAACTGTCGCGATTGGTGGCATTGCCCCGTCCAACGCTGAGCAAGTCTGGCAGACGGGCGTCTCAAGTTTAGCGGTTGTTCGAGCCATAACATTGGCAGACTCACCTAAGTCTGTCATTGCGTTTTTCACTGATCTGATGAAGGAAAGACAACTTACGTTTGCCGGCCTGAAAAACACATCTACAGATGGCGTAAGGGATAAACATGCTCACGGATAAGCAGTTCCTTCGTTATCAACGCCAAGTCGCGCTGCCTGAAATCGCAGAAAGTGGGCAAGTGCGACTGAGCGAATCGCACGTGCTGATTATCGGCTGTGGCGGCTTAGGGAGTGCGGCGAGTTTGTACTTGGCGTCGGCGGGCGTCGGTAAGCTAGTCGTGGTTGATGATGATGAGGTTGAGAGCAGTAACCTGCAGCGTCAGGTGATTTATCGCGAAAGAGATCTCAAAGTCACCAAAACGCAAGCCACTGTAAGACAGCTCACTGAACTCAATTCGATGGTTCAGGTTCGTGCTCTCAATAAGCGTTTAGACAAAGCGCAACTGCAGCTTGAAGTCATGCTGGCGGATGTGGTGTTGGACTGCACTGACAACATGCCCACTCGTCAGCTGATTAACCAAGTTTGCTTTGAACAAAACACACCACTTATCTCAGCAGCCGCTATTGGCTGGCAAGGGCAATTTGCCGTCTTTGACTATCAAACACCAAGTCAGGATGGGGTGGAGAGCAAAGCTTGTTACCGCTGTTTGTATCCGTTTGATGAACTGCAACAACACCAAAAATGTAGTCAGAGTGGCGTTGTCGGTCCGGTGGTGGGCACGCTTGGCAACTACCAGGCCCTGGCGGCGATCCAGAAACTGGCAACTGGGACGTTTCATGTCGAAGCCGCCACGTTGCATCTGTTTGATGGATTAAAGATGCAATGGCAAACCATGGGGATCAGCAAAGACAAACAATGCCAAGTTTGCGCTCAAGTTTAGCGGGCGAACTTTGTCGCGCTAAATTTCCCCATCACCGATATAAGCAATGGCAGGAATCAAGAGAGTTGGAAGCAATGACATCATCAGAACAACAAATAACACAATCGCTAGCTGCGCACTTAGATGTGATCACCATTGTCATTAATGACCAGGCTCATCAAGTGGCCAGCGAGTTAAATCTACAGCAAATCATTAGCCTGTTTGAGCTGCCGGAAATGGGGTGTGTTGTTGCCATTAACAACAACATTGTGCCGCGCAGCGAGTGGGCCAGCACCGTTCTTTCACAGGGAGATCGCATCTCTTTGTTTCAAGCAATCGCAGGGGGGTAAAGTCGATGCTTAACATTGGCGATAAACAATTCGAATCACGACTGTTCACCGGAACAGGTAAATTTGCCAACAGCCGACTAATGGCGCAAGCGATTCACGCATCGGGCTCTCAACTTGCGACCATGGCGTTAAAGCGTGTTGACGTGAACGACCAGCAAGATGATATTTTGCTGCCGTTGGTTCAAGCGGGGGTGAACTTACTGCCCAATACCTCCGGTGCTAAAAATGCCAGAGACGCTGTGTTTGCCGCGCAACTGGCGCGTGAAGCGCTGGGGACCAACTGGCTGAAACTGGAAATTCACCCAGACCCTAAGTACTTGATGCCGGATCCCATTGAGACACTAGCGGCTGCTGAGCAGTTGGTCCGAGAAGGATTCATTGTGCTTCCTTACTGTCATGCTGACCCTGTGCTGTGCAAGCGACTGGAGGACGTAGGCTGTGCTGCAGTGATGCCATTGGGGGCGCCGATTGGTTCGAACAAAGGCATTGTTTCTCACGATTTTCTGGAAATCATCATCGATCAAGCCAATGTCCCGGTCGTGGTAGATGCAGGTATCGGAGCACCTTCACATGCGGCTCGTGCCATGGAGATGGGGGCCGATGCAGTTCTGGTCAACACGGCGATTGCGGCATCGAGCGATCCTATTGCGATGGCGAACGCTTTTAAGTTGGCGGTTAAGTCAGGGCGTATGGCTTATGAAGCCGGTCTTGCGGGTAAAGTGTCTCATGCGGTTGCGTCGAGTCCACTGACTTCATTTCTGGATGAGTTTTAAGTTCTAAGCGAGGAAAACATGAGCTTCGTAGAACAATTTAAACAGCTCAATTGGGATGACATTTCGTTGTCGATTTACGCCAAGACAGCGCAAGATGTCGAGCGGGCATTAAGTAAACCCAAGCGTGATCTGGAAGATTTTAAAGCGCTAATTTCACCTGCTGCAGAGCCTTATCTGGAGCAGATGGCGCAGTTGTCATACTCGGCGACTCGTAAACGTTTTGGTAATACCATGTCGCTTTATATTCCATTGTACTTGTCTAACTTGTGTGCCAACGCTTGTACGTATTGCGGCTTCTCCATGGAGAATCGTATCAAGCGTCGTACGTTGAATAGGGAGGAAGTGTCAGCGGAAGTGGCGGCCATCAAGCGCATGAAGTTTGATAGCGTATTGCTGGTTACCGGTGAACACGAAACCAAAGTCGGGATGAAATACTTCCGCGAAATGGTGCCGATGATTAAACAGCGCTTTAACTATCTGGCGATGGAAGTGCAGCCGCTTGACCAAGACGATTACGCCGAGCTTAAGGCGTTGGGTTTGGATGCGGTGATGGTGTATCAAGAGACTTATCATCCTTCGACGTACGCCGAGCATCATTTGCGTGGCAATAAAATGGATTTTGTATACCGACTGGATACACCAGATCGCTTAGCAAAAGCGGGAATCGATAAGATTGGTATTGGCGCCTTAATCGGGTTAGAAGAGTGGCGCACGGATTGTTTCTATGTGGCGGCGCATCTCGACTATCTGGAGCGTAGATACTGGCAAACACGTTATTCGATTTCATTTCCACGATTGCGGCCTTGCGCAGGCGCGCTGCAGCCCAAATCGGTAATGACGGACAAACAGTTGGTGCAATTGATCTGTGCGTATCGCTTATTTAATCCGGAAGTGGAGCTGTCCCTCTCCACCCGCGAATCTCCACAATTTCGTGACAATGTATTACCGCTTGGGATCACCAGCATGTCTGCTGCATCGAAAACCCAGCCGGGAGGGTATGCTCTGGAAGACACAGAACTGGAGCAGTTTGAGATCAGCGACGAGCGGAGCGCGGCACACGTTGAACGCATGATTCGTGACAAGGGGTTCGACCCAATTTGGAAAGACTGGCACAGTGCTTATTCCGGTTAGGTGTTTCACGTGAAACAAAAAAGGCGACCTTATGGTCGCCTTTTTATTGCTTTCACCGCCCTGATATTAAGCGTAATCGAGCGGCTGGGTTGCTTGTTCTAACCACTGTTTCACTTCACCATCCACCAGAGGGCTGACGTCTTGCCACACTTTCTGATGATAGTCATTGAGCCATTTCAGCTCCGGCCGCGTCAGCAGATTCACGTTGATGTTGCGTTGGTCGATCGGACAGCGTGTCAGCGATTCAAAGCCAAGCATATGATGGTCGCCTTGAGTCGCAACTTCCACCACCAGTTCCAGGTTTTCAATCCGGATACCAAACGCATCGGCACGGTAATAACCCGGTTCGTTGGACAGAACCATACCTGGTAGCAGGGCAGTCGGGTTAACCGCTTTGGCGATACGCTGCGGCCCTTCGTGTACGCTGAGGAAGTGACCAACACCATGGCCAGTCCCATGATCGTAATCGTAACCGTTGGCCCACAGATATTGCCGCGCCAAGGCATCCAGTTGGTGTCCACAGGTACCTCTCGGGAAACGTGCGGTTGCCAGTGCAATATGGCCTTTGAGGACCAAAGTGAACTGATCTTTCATTTCCTGACTCGGCTGCCCGATGGCGACAGTACGAGTGATGTCGGTCGTGCCGTCTTGGTACTGGCCACCCGAATCCACCAGGTAGAGGGTGTTCATCGTCAACTGACCCGGTTGCGGCTGATTTTCGTGATTGTAGTGACACATGGCCGCATTTTCACCGGCCGCAGAAATGGTATCAAAGCTGAGGTCAGCCAGGGTTGGATCTTGTTCTCGGCAGCGCTGGAGCTGGTCGGCCAGCACAGCTTCGTCGTGCAGGCGTCCAGCCGCGACTTCCTTATCCAGCCAGCAGAGGAATTGGGTCATGGCAGCGCCGTCACGGATATGACAGGCTTTCATGCCAGCGATTTCTGTGGCGTTTTTGGCGGCTTTGGGCAGCAGGCAGGGATCGGCCGCGTTGATCAGTTGCGCGCCGGTACTTTGCAATGTCAGGGTAAACCAGGCGTTACTGGTGGCTGGGTCGACCATCACTTTGCGGCCTTCAAGCTTAGCCAACTGGGCTTGCAGGGCGTCTGGCTCATGGACACGTACACCTTGGCCGACATGCGGTTCAAAGCCAAGTGGCAAACGCTCAGACTTAAAGAAAAAATCGACGCTGGCGTCACGATGGACAATCGCATGACACAACACCACGGGGAGGCGTGATACGTCTAGGCCGCGAATATTGAGTAGCCAGCAGATGGAATCCAGTTCTGTCAGCAGTGCTGCATCGGCTTTTTTAGCTGCAATTAACGCCGCGATCTCTGCGCGCTTGTCGGTGCTGGATTGCCCAACCAGTGTCAGGTCCATCAGGCGAACCTCTGATTCCTGCGGTTGCGGGCGATCTTGCCACAGCTGGTCAATTGGGTTATCGCTGACCGGACTCAGATGCAGTTCACCGTCCAGGGCCGTTTGTGCCGCAGACAGCCAACTGGCGCGGTGCATTCTCGGATCGTAAGCGACTTTGGCGCGACTGGCGAGCTGAGTTGTCAGCCAGCCCAGAAACGGTTCTTCAATCAAGTGACGATATTCAAATACGTCGGCAGGGACCTGTTTGCGTACCTGTACCGTATAGCGTCCATCAACAAAAATCGCCGCGTTACCGCGGGTGATCACCGCGGCGCCGGCTGAGCCGGTGAAGCCGGTGGCCCAGAGTAGACGCTCGTTATGGGCTGGTACGTATTCACCTAAATATTCGTCTTCATGCGGAATAATGAGCGCATCGTAGCTGTGTTGCTCCAGCCAGTTGCGTAGCGCATCGACGCGTTCGGAAATGTGATTTTGCATCTGAAAATATCCTTTTGCTAAACGTCCTTTTGGGCAGAACTGTATGGTCTGAGACCTGGTCGACTAAGCTACTCCTTTTACGTCGGAGCTGCAAATGCTGGCCGACAATTATCTGAGGTGCAGAGTTTTCTCTTTAATAATATCCCGCAGCCAGCGCAAAGCGGGGTCACTTTCTCTGTCTCTGTGCCAGAAAAGAGTGTAAGCCATCGGAGGAAACTCCATTGGCAGCGGCAGGACCACCAAATCCATCTGTTTGGCGACCAACAGGGTAAAGTGGCTCGGGGCCGTGAAGACGAAGTCAGTGTAGGTACATAAGCTGGCGGCGCTGTTGAAGTCAGGCACTACAATGGCGATGTCGCGTTCACAGCCCATGTCCGACAGGCGGTAGTCCAGCAACCAGCGGTCGTACCCGTCGCAGCGGACCTGAACGTGACGCATGGCCAGATAGGTGTGTAGGTTCCAGGGTTGTTTGAGGGCCGGATGATCTTTGCGCATGACGCACATTTGTACGTCACGATAGATCTCCTGCTCGCAGATGTCGTCGGGAGGGTACATGGTCAGTTTCGCGTCGTTGACGTCGATGTCTTTGCCCGTGATGCCAAGATCCAGTTCGCCCATCTGCAGGCGTTTAAACGTGTTTTCATTCCACACATGCATGGAGATGTTGAGGTTGGGACCATGTTGAAAAATCGCCGGCAGGAAATGCGGCAGGATCAACGGATAAACACTTTCAACCGCTGCAATATGGAAGCGGTATTCGCTTTCACTCGGGGAGAACTCAGGTGGTTGGGTGATCATTTCGAGCTGATTGACCAACATTTCCAGTTTCGGTTTCAGATAGAGTGACTTGGGGGTCGCTTTTAAGCCATGAGAGGTGCGAATGAACAAAGGATCATCAAACTGCTCACGCAATTTGGCCAAGGCTTTGCTGACCGCTGATTGGCTGAGGCACAAGCGCTGCGCGGTGCGAGTTACGCTCAGTTCTTCGATCAGTACATTGAGACACACCAGCAGATTGAGGTCGATGCGCGCCAGTTTTTCGATGTTCATGGTGTTTTTCTGATTTGGAATATTGGTAATGAGTATAAGCCATTTTTACTCATATCTGAATCTGGGTAAGATGGCCGCCGTTTTGATGAATTTGTTGGAGTATCTTGTGTCTCAATCCGGCCCGGTTCCTATCAGTAAAGTGCAGTTGGCACTGCTGACCTTATTGGTGTTGTTCAGTCCGTTGGCGATCGACATCTACCTGCCGGCATTGCCGCAGATTTCGCAGGCGTTTCACGTGGAACACGCGTTAGCACAAGATACGATCACCTGGTTTCTGTTTGCCATGGGCGTCGGTCAATTGTTTGCCGGTCCACTGGCGGACAAACTCGGACGTCGAACTGTTGCATTGGGTGGAATCAGCATCTACGCCCTGAGCGCCTTATTGGCGTGGGGGGCTCAGAGCATTGAGTGGATGTTGATGGCCAGACTGCTACAAGGCTTAGGTGCGTGTGCGACATCGGTAGCAGCCTTTGCAACAGTTCGCGATATCTTTGGTCCAGAGAAAAGCGGGCGAATGATCAGCTACCTGAACGGCGCCATCTGCTTCATTCCGGCATTGGCGCCCATCTTGGGCAGTTGGCTAACGCAGCAGTTTGGCTGGCGAGCCAACTTCAGCTTTATGGCACTGTATGCTCTGACTGTAGGAACGTGGTTGCTGATCAACATGAAAGAAACCAACCCCAGCAGCGAGAAGCAAGCAGTGTTTAAGCTGGAGCGTTACTGGTCGGTAGTGAAAACGCCGTCTTTCCTGTTTCATGCCTCTTTGTGCATGTTGGCAATGGCGGTTATTCTGGCGTACGTGACATCCGCCCCGGTGGTGCTGATGGAAGGGCTGGGGTTAAGTATGAACCAATTTACGTTCTGGTTTGGGGTCAATGCGGCGATCAACATTGTTGCTTGTATGACGGCTCCAAAATTCATGGAACGCTTCGGGACCCACACAACGTTGTTGGTTGGCATCGTGACCTTGCTGGTCGCTGGCGGCGTAATGTTGGCAATGGCCGGAACGGCAACCGCACTGGCGTTCATGTTGCCGATCTTCCTCTCTTCTGTCGGGTTTGCCTGGATTCTCGGCGCGGCTGCCGGGAAAGCGCTGGCACCGTTTGGGGATAAAGCCGGTACGGCTGCGGCGTTGTTGGGGCTGTTTCAGATGAGCGGTTCCGGCCTGGTGGTGGGGACGATGCAGCGTCTGAATCTGGACCCGCAACATATGATTGCTTTGCAGATGTGGCTGGTCGCGCCTGCCGTGATCATTCTGCTGTCGAAAGCAGGCCGGCGCTGGCATTATGCGGCGGCGTAAGCGCCTGATACAAATGAAGTGAATAGATGTTTGATAACAACCAAAAGGCGTGTATATTTGTTCTTCTTTTTGTGTTGCAAACCTATTTAGATTGGAACCTCAATAACTATGTCAATGACAACGTATGAAATGGCCAAAGTGCTGGAGCAGCTGGAAGAGTCTCCAGAGAAGATCATGTTTGGCAAATTACTCAATGAGTTGGGTAACCAGAGCAGTGAGCGTATTCGCAGCGCTGCCAAGCAAGTGCCGTTACATATGCTGCGTGATATCGTCTATCAGTTCCAGCAAGTTATCGATGCACGCAAAGGCGAAGAAGTGGATATGCTGGCTCAGCAACTAAAAGAACAAGGCATCACTGCCGAAGAGCTGAAAGCTTACCTCAGCCGCTAATGCTTCACAATACAAAGGCCCCGATACGTATCGGGGCCTTTGTCGTTTCAGGGGTTGACGTTGCGATTGATCGGATTTTGCAGTGAGATCAGGGTTTCGGTCGACTGCACTTCATCAATGGCCTGCAGCTTATCGATCAGCACGTATTGCAGCTCTTCAATTGATTTGCACATCAGCTTGACGAAAATGTTGTACGCCCCGGTGGTGTAATAGGCTTCCACCACTTCGTCGAGCGCATTGAGCTTTTCCAGCGCGGAATGGTAGTCACGGGCCGCGTTCAGGTTGATGCCGATGAAGCAGCACACGTCGTAACCGAGCTTTTTGGTATCGACGATCACTTCCGTGCCCTGGATGATTTGTGCCGATTTCATTTTCTCGATCCGCACATGAATGGTGGCCGGACTGACCTGAAATTGCTTGGCCATTTCCGCGTAAGGCGTACGGGCGTCTTCCATCAAGGTTTTTAAAATGGCCCGGTCGAGATCATCGAGTTTGGCTTCATGGCTCTGCATTATGCATCCTGTTTAAAAAATTCAGCGCGCTACGGCACGTGATAAAAGTATAAATTATCATCAGTTATGATACTGTCTTATCACTGACGAATGAAGAGAGAGTGTAGAGCGTGCGAGTTGTCTTGTGTCTGATCGCGTTGTTGTTAAGCGGCGTTGCGTCCGCCACGGACCGCAGTGTGCTCATCGTTCACTCGTATCATCTCGGTTTCTTCTGGACCGATGCCTTCCAGCATGGTGTCGACGACGTCCTGACACCGCATGCCGACATCAAAACCCGTGCGGTCTACCTCGACACCAAACGGCTGCAGTCCGCGCTGTATTTTGACCAGATCTACCAGCTGTACAAAACGCTGCTGGAGCAGGAGCGTTATGATGCGGTGCTGGTGAGTGACAATAATGCGCTGAGCCTGATGCAGCGTCTGGCGCCGCAACTGGGCGACACGCCGGTGATCTTCGGCGGTATCAATAATTACTCACGTGAGATGCACCGTGATCTGCGTGCAACCGGGGTAACAGAAGACATTGATATCGAAAGTAATATCGCGTTAATCCGCCGATTGCAACCCAATGTCGAACGGATTTATGTCGTGACCGACTTTTCCCGTACTGGGGCTGCGGTGCGTCAGCAGCTCAACCACTTTATTGCGCGGTCGCCGCAGTACCAGTCGCTGATCCAGCCGCTGGTGCCGGATACCTTTGAGCATCTCTACCAGCGCGCAGCAGGTATGAATCGCAACGACGCCATTTTGTACTGGGTGTATTACCGTGACCAGCAAGGCGAGGTCAGTGATCTGGTGCAGTGGAATACTTTTATTCACCACGCTCAGGCGCCGGTCTACGTGGTGCATGATCTCGGCATTGGCAACGGGGCCATTGGCGGCGTGGTTCTCAGCGGTCACTCGCAAGGTAAAGCGGCCGCCGACACCTTGCTTGAGGTACTGGCCAACCCGTCGGCGCCACTGCCCAAGGTCAAACGTGTTCCTCCGGAAATCAAACTCGATTATCAGGCCGTGACCCGTTGGGGGCTGGGTATTGAAGGGGAGCCCGCCGGGGTGTTCTTTAATAAACCACTGCCGTTTGCCGAACGTTATCAGCGTGAGCTCGAACTGCTGGTGATGACTGTGCTGGTGTTGTCGCTGATCCTGCTGAGCTTGATCTATTACACCCGGCGGCTGAAAAAGAGTGAGCAGATAGCCCGCCACAGCCAGGTGCTGCTCGAATCGGTGTTTGATCAGAGTTATCACTACATCGGTATGTTGGATCAACATGGCCGGATCGTATCAAGCAACAGCAAGTTGCAGGAGCTGCTCTATAACCCTCAGTATCAACTGGACAAACCGTTGTGGCAGCACAAACATTTGGAGGCGGGCTCAGCGCAGCGTATCAAACACTATTTCGCTGCGCAGCAAGCGTCGCGTCCGGCGCAGTTTGAAGTGGAAGTGTGGCACCCGGAGCACGGGGTGCAAATTCTCGAGTTGTCCCTGAAACCATTACCCAAAGATGTCGGCCAGCAGGTGCGTTTTCTGCTTGAAGCGCGTGACATCACTTCACGCAAACAGACCGAAGACAAACTGATGCAGCGGGAAGCCAGCCTCAGTCACTATTACGATCAGCAACCGGTGATGATGCTGACGCTTAATGAGCAGAACCGTATCCAACAGGTGAACCGCTTTACCGAGCAGATGCTCGGCTACGAAGAGCAGCAGTTGCTTGGTCATCGGCTGCGCGAATTCTATCTGCACGCCGATGCCATTGTACCGCGTCAGGTGCTGCTGCAGCCTAAGCAGGTGGCTAAAGGAGTCTGGCAGCGGGAGATCGAATATCGCCACGCCGACGGGCATGCGATGTGGGTGCGTGAGAACATCCGCCCATTGGCAGAAACCGGTCATTTGCTGATTGTCGGGGAAGACGTGACCGAAACGCGGAAGCTGGCCGATCAACTGGCGTATCAGGCCCGTTATGATTTGCTGACGGACACTTACAACCGTAACCAGTTTGAACTGGAACTGGACAAAGCCCTCAGTGAAGTGGAAAGCCACCTGCGTACCCACGCCATGCTGTATCTTGATCTGGACCAACTGAAGGTACTCAACGACACCGCCGGGCATGAGGCGGGCGATGCCGCGATCAAGTTCTGCGCCAGCATGCTGCAGGAGGTCCTGCCGTACAACACGATTCTGGCGCGCATGGGCGGGGATGAATTTGCGCTTTTGCTCAAAGACTGCACCGAACGCGACGCGGTACACGTGGCGCGCAGTATCATCAGTACCCTGGCTGAGCAGGCGTTTATCTGGAACGACATTCGACTCAATCTGACCTGCTCGATTGGGATTCGCTTGATAGACCATACTGCCACGTCCCCCCAGATGGTACACGCACAGGCGGATACCGCCTGCCATGCAGCCAAAGAAGAAGGGCGTAACCGCTTCAACCTCTATTGCCAGGACGATCAGGATCTGCGGCGTCGCGAACTGGAAATGGAGAGTGTCAGCCTGGTGCATGATGCGCTGGCGAATCAGCGGATTGAACTGTTTGGCCAACGGATCCTCAATGTGTCGCAACCGGCGGACAGCCTGTACTGTGAAGTATTGGTGCGAATTCGTAATTCAGACGGTGAGTACATTTCGCCTGCGATCTTTATGCCCGCTTCCGAGCGCTACAACATCGCGCATCTGATTGATAAGGTAGTGGTTAGCCAGAGCCTGGCGTATTTCGCATCCCATCCGGATGCGCTGGCCCGACTGGACTTGGTGTCGATCAACTTGTCGGGTCACTCAATGGGCAACCGCGAATTTGTTCAGTTTCTGTTGCAGGCGCTGGCCAGCAGTCCGGTTCCGTGCGGGAAGATTTGTCTGGAAATCACGGAAACGGCGGCAATGAGCAATATGCAGCAGGCGATCTCGCTGTTCAGTCAGCTCAAACAACTGGGGTGTCTGATCGCGCTGGATGACTTCGGCTCCGGCCTGTCGTCGTTTGGTTACCTGAAACGCTTACCGGTGGACATCGTCAAAATTGACGGTTTGTTCGTGCGTGATATTGACCATAACGAGATGGATCGCCTGATGGTGCGTTCGATCAACGATCTGGCCCAGCAGATGGGTAAACGGACCGTGGCGGAATTTGTCGAAAACCGCGCCATCTATGAGCATCTGGTAGCGTTGGGTGTGGATTACGCTCAGGGGTATCTGATTGGCCGGCCGAAACCGCTGGCGGAACTGATGAGCGAACTGATGGGTGAGGGCGGGCTCGATTTTGCATAGCCTCAGCGTGGTGACGGTGAGCGAAATTGGGTACACTGCGCGCCGTGTAATGAATCTAGTGGAGAAGCCACTTTGCAGCTGCAACTGATATGCGAAGACCCCAATCAAGCCTCACGTCTCGATGAGATCGGCCAACGCTGGCACCTGCAGCACACCCCGCAGAGTGAGTTTGCTCTAGTGCTGACGGCGCAGCGTCTGGAGCTGCGTAAGCTCGATGAGCCTAAACTGGGCGCGATTTTTGTTGACCTGGTGGGCGGGGCGGTTGGGCACCGACGCAAATTCGGCGGCGGTAAAGGTCAGGCGATTGCCAAAGCGGCCGGGCTTAACAAAGGCGTCACGCCTACCATACTGGACGGCACGGCGGGCCTGGGCCGTGATGCGTTTGTGTTGGCATCGTTAGGGTGCCAGGTACAGATGGTTGAACGGCATCCGGTAGTGGCGGCTTTGTTGGAAGATGGCCTGTTGCGCGCGGGTCAAGACACGGAAATTGGCCATTGGGTGCAGGAGCGAATGACCTTGCTGCATGCGTCCAGCCATGATGCGCTGGCCCAGTTGGCGGCAGATGCGGAGTTTGTCCGTCCGGATGTGGTGTATCTCGATCCCATGTACCCGCATCCGGAAAGCAAGAAAAAATCCGCTTTGGTGAAAAAGGAGATGCGGGTGTTTCAGTCGCTGGTCGGCGCGGACACCGATGCGGATGCGCTGTTGCAGCCGGCCCTGGCTTTGGCCAGCAAGCGGGTGGTGGTTAAGCGCCCGGATTACGCTGAGTGGCTGGCAGGGCATAAGCCAACCATGGCCATCGAAACCAAGAAAAATCGCTTTGATGTTTACGTGAATGCCGCAATGGCGGCAGATTGACTTTACCAGGACGATTTGTGCTTGCTTAAACGCGTCGCTGCGGTTATATCTAACTAAGAACTATTCGTATTCTTAGCTTTGGAGTAGTGGCATGGCGAAACGTTTTTGTAAGCTGGATCGGCGCGACATCGCGGCCAGCCTGGGCGAGATCCAGTCATTGGTGGCGGCGCCGAAGTACCTGTGTCGCTCCTGTGCGCGCGCATCGGCCGATAAGAGTGCGTTGTGCAAGCCGATGGCGCTGCCAGTAAGCGACGCCTCACCTGCCATTTCAGCCGATGAGCGCGAGCTTATTATGCCGGTTGCGGTCTGTAACGACGGTGTGGCTCAGCCAGTGTCGAAAAAAGCGCTCAAGCAAGCCAAAAAGAGCGCCAAGAAGCAGGCTAAATTTCATAAAAAGATGAAGAAGGTGCTGAAAAAACAGCAAAAGCTGCTGAAAAAGCATCACAAACTCGAGCGCCAGTTCAGCCGTGTCAATCAGCGTCTGACGACGCTAAACCCAGCCGACAGCAGTGCCGCTCGGATGCACTGATGAAACGAGATAAAAACGCCCGCATCATGCAGGCGTTTTTTATGCCGTTAGGCGTTCTGATAACGGCGTTCAATACGGCGTTTGACCCAGGTTTCATTGACCCACAATGACAATAGGATCACCGCACCTCCCAGCGCCAGACGCATCAGATCGACATCGCGGTTCCAAATCAAAATATTGACGATCAGCCCCGCCGGCACCAGAGCGTTGTTCATCACTGCCAGCGCGCCAGCGTTCACCTGACAGGCGCCGCGGTTCCAGGCGAAATACCCCAAGCCAGACGCAATCAGACCCAGGTAGATCAGCACGCCCCATTGCAGTGACGTGGCAGGCAGTTGGTGCGGATTCCCCAGTAGCGCAAACGCCACCAGTGCGACACACAGTGCCCCAAGGTAAAAATAGCCGAATACGGTATGCTGCGGCAATTCAACCGGCTCACGCTCCATGACGTATTTATAGCCGACCTGACCGATGGCAAAACACAGGTTGGCGCCCTGAACCACCAGAAAGCCCTGCATAAAATGCTCGTTGACGCCGGCAAATTTGATCACTGCGGCACCAGCGACGGCGATCATCGCGGTCAGCAGATACCAGGGGGAGAAGCGGCCTTTGAGCAGGTCATAAATCAGGGTGACGTAAATTGGCGTGAAGACAGTAAACAGCAGTACCTCCGGCACCGACAGCAGCAGGAAGGATTGATAGTAAAAGCAGTACATCAGGCCGAGCTGCACGCCACCAATCGCCATCAGCTTCACGATTAAGGGTTTGGCAACGCCACGGAATTTGAGAAAAGGCAGAAACACTAAGCTGGCGAGGGCTACTCGCATCAGCACCGAAAACCAAGAATCGACCTGACCGGCCAGATAAACGCCGATCAGGCTAAAAGAAAACGCCCACAACAGGGTGACTGCAGATAAATAGGTCATAACAAATCAGAGTGATGAATATTTGCTCTGCAGTCTAACTGAGTTTTGTCGTGTCGTCAGTCTTTGAGTGGTACTACCAACATGTCGACCGGAGAACAGTTGATCAACTGGCGAGTTGAGGACAATAACTTACTCCAGAAATCCTGATGGTGACCGCAGACCACCAGATCGATGGCGAACTCCTGGATGGTATCGCACAGCTCGTTGCTCAGGTCGCCACTGCCGACTAAGGTATGCTTGATTGGGTACTGCGCGTGATTCGCCAGTGCTCTGAGCTGATCCTGTGACGCTTCCATTGCCTGGTGCTGAGTTTCGGCCAGATTAATGTCGATCAGTCCGGTGTACAGCTCCGCGTAGTTAACGTCGATATGAATGAACGACACTTCAGCCTCCAGGGGTTTGGCCAGTGCCACGGCTTTTTCGACCAGTTTCTTGCTGTCTTCAGACAGATCCACGGCGACTAAAATGTGTTGATAACTCATGGTGCTATCTCCTTATTGGGGTCTATCTACAGGTTAGCATCCGGTGCGGATAATTTTTGTCGTGGCGATCTCATATCTACATCCGCCGGGCGAAGTGTTATGGTTGGCAAAGTGATATAGTAACGACAATACAATCAGATACAGTGACTAGGAGTACCCGATGTTGTCTCAAGCGATGGTCGATCAGCTCAATGAGCAAATTAATCTCGAATTTTTCTCATCCAATCTATACTTACAAATGAGTGCCTGGTGTGAGGACAAAGGATTTGACGGGGCGGCTGAATTTCTTCGCAAACACGCCGTAGAAGAGATGGAGCACATGCAGCGTTTATTCACCTACGTGAGCGAAACGGGTGCGATGCCGATTCTGGGTGCGATTGACGCACCGAAACACACCTTCGCCAGCTTAGGTGAAGTGTTTCGTGAAACCTATGAGCATGAGCAGATGATCACCGATAAAATCAATAAGCTCGCTCATCTGGCATTCACCAGCCAGGACTACTCAACGTTTAACTTCCTTCAGTGGTACGTTGCGGAGCAACATGAAGAAGAGAAGTTGTTTAAAGGGATTTTAGACAAGCTGGAACTGGTCGGCGAAGATGGTAAAGCGTTGTTCTTCATCGATAAGGATCTGGCGGCAATGGCAAAAGAAGGCTCATCTTCAATCATGGATGCCTCTGCTGAATAAGTTGGATTCAGCGTAAAGATAATCGACAGATCGTCTTTTCCTTTCGGGCACTGGTATGAAGATGTAGGGAGGAAAAGATGATCAGTGGAGACACCATTCTATTTGCGCTAATGCTTGTCACTCTTGTCAATATGGCAAGGTACTTCACCGCACTACGTTCTCTTCTTCATATCATGCGCGAAGCGCACCCTTTGTTGTATCAGCAGGTCGATGGCAACGGCTTTTTTACCACCCATGGCAACGTCACCAAACAGGTGCGGTTGTTTCACTACCTGAAAAGTAAAGAATACCATCATCATCACGACGAACTGTTCACCCACAAATGCGATCGGGTGCGGGAGCTGTTTGTGCTGACCACGGCGCTGCTGCTGGTGACGCTGATGGCCGCTCTGGTGTTGTAAGTGGTGAATTGGCAAGCCGTGCATTTGCCGTTAGAATAGCGCCCGAATGGCAAGGATGTGCACCCGCACATCCTTTTTTATTGCACAAGAGCCGGGAAAGACCATGAGTGAGAAGTTTGACGTTGTGATTATAGGTGCGGGTGCTGCCGGCCTGATGTGTGCGGCGCACGCCGGTCGGCGTGGCCGGCGGGTGCTGGTGCTCGATCACGGCAAAAAACCGGGCCGTAAAATTCTCATTTCTGGTGGTGGTCGGTGCAACTTTACCAACTATGATGTGTCCGCCGCTAACTACTTGTGCCGCAATCCGCATTTCGTGAAATCGGCCTTGTCTCAGTACACCAACTGGGATTTCATCACCATGGTGAGTAAGTACGAAATTGAGTTTGAAGAGCGTGATCATGGTCAGCTGTTCTGCGTCAACTCCGCCAAAGACATCGTGAACATGCTGTTGAGTGAGTGTGACCAGCCCAATATTACTCTGCGCTATCAACAGGAAATTCTCCACACCGAGCAGACGCCGCAAGGCTTTGCGGTGAACGTGGCGGGTCAGACGATCGAATGCCAGTCGCTGGTGGTCGCCACCGGGGGGCTATCGATGCCGAAACTCGGGGCCACCCCATTGGGTTATCGTTTGGCGGAGCAGTTTGGCTTATCGGTGGTACCGACCTGCGCGGGACTGGTGCCATTTACGCTGCACAAAGCCGATAAAGAAGCGTTTGCCGAGCTTTCCGGAATCGCGGTTCCTGCGGAGATCACTGCCCAAGATGGCACGGTATTCAAAGAAGCGCTGCTGTTTACCCACCGAGGTTTATCCGGACCTGCGGTGCTGCAGATCTCTTCGTTCTGGAGAGCCGGTCAGAGTGTGACCATCAATCTGGTGCCGGATGCGGATGTCGGCCAGTTGCTGACGTGTTCGCGCGAGAAACACCCCAACCAGAGCCTCAAAAACACTCTCTCCAAGGTGCTGCCGAAACGTCTGGTGGAAGTGTTGATTGAACGTAAAGAGCTGTGCGACAAACCGCTTAAACAGTTCAACAGCCATGATCTGGAAGCGATTGCGCAGCATCTTGAGCATTGGACAATTGCCCCCAACGGCACTGAAGGTTATCGTACTGCGGAAGTGACGTTGGGTGGGGTGGATACCCGGCACCTATCGTCCAAAACCATGGAATGCACCAGCGTCAAAGGCTTGTATTTCATCGGTGAAGTGATGGACGTTACCGGTTGGCTCGGCGGTTACAACTTTCAGTGGTGCTGGTCGAGTGGTTATGTAGCCGGTCAGTGGGTGTGATCAGTCCAGCCTCCGATTGTAGACCACAAACTCATTATCTCGCACGTAGTGGTGTTGCTCATACAGCGTCTGAGCGGGGTGATTGTCTTGGGCGGTGCTGAGCATGATAAATGCGGCATCGCTCTCGCGGCCGAGTTGATCGGCCCGCTCTAGTAATGCCTCTGCGACTCCGTGTCGGCGCGCTGGCGGCGTGACGTACAGATCGTACAACAGCCAGATGCGCTTCATTTCCAGTGAACAAAACAAAGGGTAGAGTTGGCAAAAACCAGCCACAGCGCCGTCCAGCTCCGCATAAAAAATCCGTGATTGGCCCAAGTTCAGGCGCTCGGTCAGGTACTGCTGTGCCTGCATGGTGGTTTTTTGCACCTGATAAAAGTTCAGATAGCCCATGTACATGGGCAATACCCGTGGAACGTGTTGCGGCTCGGCGGCATAGATACGAAGTGTCATAATGGTGTCCTCTAGTGAAAACCACATCCTAGTCACACCACGTGGCACAAGTCCTCAAGATAGATACGGAATAGCTAAAACGTTATCAGGCACACCGGGGTTGATATCAAGATTTTCTCAACGCGTGTATTGCCCTGTGCTCGTCTCAGAGCGCAAGCCGGGTGGATGATCCGGCCGATTCAGGCACCCTTAAGCAGGGTGGTGGCGGCTTCGGCGTCCATCGGACGGCCGAGGTGATACCCCTGACCGTAGCAACAACCCTGGCGCAGCAGGTAGTCTTGCTGCTGCGAATTCTCTATTCCTTCCGCAATCACTTTCAACCCCAGAGTGTGGCCCATGGCAATGATCGCGTTGACGATGGCGTTGCTGTCGGTGTCATCCGGCACATCACTGACGAACGAACGATCGACTTTGAGTTTATGCAGTGGCAGGCCTTTCAGGTAGGAAAGGGAGGAATAACCGGTACCGAAGTCATCCAGGGCGATTTCAACGCCCAACTGGCGAACCTGATCGAGATACCGAATGGCCTGCTCCTGATCTTCCATCAGCAGCCCTTCCGTGATCTCAATTTCCAGCCGGTTGGCCGGGAAGCCGGTGTCATGCAGAATTGCTTCCAGACGTTCGGTAAATTCGCTTTGCTGCAATTGAATGGCCGAAACGTTGACCGCCAGTTTGCCAAACTCATAGCCTTTATCCAGCCAAGTTTTACCTTGCCGACAAGCGGTGGTGAGTACCCACTTACCCATTGCCTGCATTAAGCCCGATTTCTCCGCAATCGGGATAAACTGGGCTGGCGAGATTGCACCGAGCTCTGGGTGTTGCCAGCGGATCAGAGCTTCAAAGCCAGTCAGACGGGCGTCGGCCAGTTGATACTGGGGTTGGTAGGCGAGCGAAAACTGCCCCAGCTCGAGTGCTTCATGCAGCGCCGACTGCAGCCGCACATGCGACACCGCGACATCCGTCAGCTCCGGGGTGTAAAAGGCGTAACCGTTGCGGCCATTCTTTTTGGCCTGATACATCGCTGTATCGGCGTTTTTGAGTAAGGTTTCTCCGTCGTCACCATCACAAGGGAACATCGCGACACCGATGCTGGTCGACAGGCGCAGGGCGGCGCCTTCGTGCGGAGAAAACGTCTGCTGGAAGCTGGAGAACAGGCGCTGCATCATCAGTGACAAGTCGGCGGTGCTGTCGAGGTCACTGAGGATGATCACAAATTCATCCCCACCGATACGGGCGATGTGATCCTGGTGACGCAGATGCGCTTTCAGTCGGGTGGCAAGCTCAGACAATATTTTGTCGCCACTGAAATGGCCCAGACTATCGTTGACGTGTTTGAAATGGTCGACATCCAGTACCAGGGTTGCGAAAGATCGGCCGCTTTCGCGGCTGGCGACAATCTGTTCGTCGAGCAACTGAATCAGGTGGGTACGGTTGGGCAAATCGGTCAGCGGGTCGAAATACGCCATCTGCTCGATTTTTTCTTCATGCTCTTTATAGAGAGAGATGTCCTCAAACACACAAATGTAATTCATCAACTGTTTGTATTCGTCGTATACCGCGCTGATGGTAGCCAGTTGTGGGTAAACGGAACCGTCTTTGCGCCGGTTGATGAATTCGCCTTTCCAGCGTCCGTCCCGTTTCAGTTGTGCCCACATGTCGCGGTAAAATGCGCGATCGTGGTGGCCGGACTGCAACAGGCGGGGATTATGGCCGATCACGTCCTGCGGCGGATAGCCGGTGATGTCGCTGAACGCGGCGTTGATTTCGACGATCTTGCCGTCGGCATCGGTGATCACCACACCCTCATGGGAGTTGCTGAAGATTTTGGTGGCGATGCTGAGCTGATTTTCGACCTGTTTGCGCTGGGTGGCATTACGTGTCATGCCGAGAATACCGACCAGGCGCTGCTGGTGATCAAAGATGGGGGCCTTGATGGTCTCATACCACTGTTTGTCGCCCCGGGTGCCTTGATCGCAGCACTCATCGACGGTCATGGCTTTGCCGTGTTCCATCACCTTGTGATCGGAAGCGATAAATTTTCGCGCCAGATGCGGACTGAACAACTGATGGTCGCTGGCACCGACGATCTCACTCAGCGTACGTCCCCAGGCTTGTTCAATCGCCAGGTTACCCATGATGTAAATCCCGTTTGGGTCTTTGACCCAGGCGTGATCGTCCAGGCTGTTTATGAATTGCTGCAAAGTGGGCAGCGTCAACGATTGCCCGAGAGTGTGGGTCAGGCTGTCGGCGGCAGTGCGTGTTAGCCAGGCCGTTTGCGGATGCGCAGATTTGACAGCCAGCAGCGCGATCAGTGTAGACGCATCCTGCCAGATAGGCGCCAGAGTCACACCGCTGTGCTGGCAGTGATACAGCTCGGATTGGCCCGGATACCATGAGGCCAGCTCCGCTGTCACGTGGAGTGAGTCTCCCAGCACAGGTTGGTGCGGCATATGGCCACTCAGCAGGGCACATTGGCCGCTCAGTAAGGTGCGCAGTTGATGCAGTGCCTGTGTGATGGCATCAGCATGCAGGCTGATTAATGGGTTATGAGACATAGAATTGTGTTTGACCAATGACGTCTGTTTGCCACCGGCTGCGTGAGGCCGGTGCGGGATTTGATATCTATTATTGACTTTATTATTAATCCAGTTCACGTGGAACTGATGGAATAATCCCACTAAAGCAGCGACTTAGCCGTGTTGTAAAGTCAAAGTGTTATCTTGGTTCAAAAATGACGAGGCGGATTTGCAAGCCAATCAATCGGTTTGCGGGGTAAGCCAGCGCCTGCGATACCGAGCCGCGGGCGCTGCGTTGTGACGCTACTCAGATGCTGATGAACGGTCGGGATCGTGGCGACGGGTTTTGATCTGCTGGATCGCCAGCCCGGTGATGATCAGCATCAGGCCGATCAGTGTGGTCGGATGGATCTGCTCACCGATAATGGTGGCCAGTAGCAACAGTGAAATAAATGGCGACGCAAAGATAAGATTGCTGATCCGGGCAGTGTTGCGGGTGGACTTGAGAGCGGTGAGCCACAAAACAAAGGTAATGCCCATCTCAAACAGTCCTACATAGCCCACCGCCAGCCAGCCCCGGACACTGATGTCTGACCAACCGGCGCCTTCCCAGCCACTGATTGCCAGCGCAAACGGAATGGCGACCAGAAAACCGAGCAGTACGCTGATGACAGGATCGGCGTGGTTTTTGGTATTGAGAATCCAGTAACTGGCCCACAACAGGGTTGAGAGTAACGCCAGTCCGACGCCGAGCGGGCTCTCAAAGTGCATGCCGAGAACATCGCCCTGTGTTGCAATGACCACCACGCCAAAATAACTGAACGCGCACGCCAGCCAGTCCTGTTTGCGAATTTTCTGGCCGAGAAATACCGCGGCCATCAAGGTCAGGGTAATTGCCCAGCTGTAGTTGATGGCCTGAGCCTGTGAGGCGGGCAGCAGATCATACGCTTTAAACAGAATCAGATAATAGCTAAGCGGATTGATCAGCCCGAGCAGGACAAAATAAAGCGGATTGGCACTGAACGTCGGCACTACCTGAGGCAGCTTCCCTTGCAGTGCACAAACCAGCGTCAGTGCCAGCGCAGAGACGATGCTGGCGACAGTCAGCATTTGCACCGGTGTGAATTCGGCCAGCGTGAGTTTAAATGCCGTGGCGACTGTGGACCACAGCAGCACCGCAGACAGCGCAAATCCGAGCGCGCGGCGTTCGTTCATGATATTCCTTATCGACGAGAGGCAGAGCAAAACGCCTAGTCTAGCTGCTCGATATCTGGGCGACAAACTGGACATTTATCCAGTGTCGAAATACCATGATAAAAAACGTCTGACACGGGTTAAACCTTTATTATGCAATGGATTCTGGAACATCAAGGCTGGTTGCTCAGCGCGATAGCAAGTGCGCTGGCTGGCGGTGTCGCCACCGGGTGGTGGGTCAAACAGAAGATGCGCTATCAAAATCAATTGCTTGAACAGCAGCTGAATGCCAATCAACAGTGGCATGACACTCAGCTCGACCAGTTACGTCAGGAACTGACTCAGGCGCAAACGGAGTTAGATGAGCTGGACAATGAACGCGACAAAGCCGAATACGAACGGCGTCAGTCGCATGGCAAACTGATGGCGGTGATGGAAAAGCTGCGTTATTTCGACACGGTCAGACAGGAACGTCAGCAATACGCGGATCAGCTCAATCAGGTGCGCGAACAAAAGTCTCAGCTCGAAGCCCGGTTACGAGAGCAGGAAGCGCGCCACGAACAGGCAATGCTCGCCAGTCAGGAGAAACTGGAGTTGCTGGAGAAAGCGGAAGAGCGGCTCAAGCAGCAGTTCGAGCATCTGGCCAATCAATTGTTCGAAAGCAAAACCGCGAAAGTTGACCAGCAGAATCGTCAGAGCCTGGACGGCATTCTGACGCCGCTGCGTGAGCAGTTGGAAGGGTTTAAACGTCAGGTTAGCGACAGTTTTACTCTTGAAGCCAAAGAGCGTCACACGCTGGTGCACGAATTGAAGAAACTGCAGCAGCTCAACGAGCACATGACCCGTGAAGCGGTGAATCTGACACAAGCGCTCAAAGGCGATAACAAGCAGCAGGGCAACTGGGGCGAAGTGGTGCTGGCCCGGGTACTGGCCGAATCCGGTCTGCGTGAAGGCCATGAGTACCAGACCCAGGTCAGTTTGCACAACGAGGCGGGCAAGCGTTATCAGCCGGATGTGATTGTGCATCTACCACACGATAAGCAGGTGGTGGTGGACTCGAAAATGGCGCTGGTGGCTTACGAGCGGTACTTTAACGCCGACACTGACGCGCAGCGTGAACGTGCGCTGAGCGATCACCTGTTGGCGATCCGTGCGCACATCAAGGGATTGAGTCACAAAGATTATCACCAGCTCAAAGGAATACAGAGTCTCGACTATGTACTGATGTTTATTCCGGTTGAACCGGCCTTTCAGGTCGCGATTCAAGCGGATCCGAGTTTGGTGAAAGACGCCATGGAGCACAACATCATTTTGGTCAGCCCAACGACGTTACTGGTGGCGCTGCGCACCATCGATAACCTGTGGCGCAATGAGCGTCAGAACCAGAACGCCCAGATCATCGCGGAGCGGGCGAGCAAGTTGTACGACAAGCTGCGCCTGTTTGTCGACGACATGGAAAGCCTGGGCGGGGCGCTGGATAAAGCCAATCAAAATTACCAGGGCGCGATGAATAAACTGGCCACCGGGCGCGGGAACGTCATCCGACAGGCGGAAAGCTTCAAACAATTGGGTGTCGAGGTCAAACGGCCGATTTCGTCTGCTCTGAGCGACATCGCGCAAAATGAGGCTTTCGCAGAAAATGACTCGTTAGTAGAAAGACATCACGCTGAGGATAAAGTAAACTAACCGCCCGCAGCAAAGAGGCCGATTGAGCCTCTCATCGTCAGTGTTAACGCTGCTCAAGAGGACAGAGAATGACGGATACCAACGTGCAAGCCGAAACGGCACCAGATCATCAGGAAACCACCCATTTCGGTTTCACCACGGTCAAAAAAGACGAAAAAGTGGCGAAAGTGGCCGAAGTCTTCCACTCCGTGGCCGCGAAATACGACATCATGAACGATCTGATGTCTGGCGGCATCCACCGCTTGTGGAAGCGTTTTACCATTGACTGCAGCGGCGCACGTCCGGGTCAGCGTATTCTTGACCTCGGGGGTGGGACCGGTGATCTGACGGCGAAGTTTTCCCGCATCGTCGGAGAAAAAGGCCATGTGGTGCTGGCGGACATCAATAACTCGATGCTTAACGTGGGCCGCGATAAGTTGCGCGACAGCGGCATTGTGGGCAACGTGCATTACGTGCAAGCCAATGCGGAAGCCCTGCCGTTCCCGGACGACTATTTTGACGTGATCACCATCAGTTTCTGCCTGCGCAACGTGACCGATAAAGACGCGGCGTTGCGTTCGATGTTCCGGGTGCTCAAACCGGGTGGCCGCCTGCTGGTGCTGGAATTCTCTAAGCCGGTGCTGGAGCCGTTGTCGAAAATTTACGATGCGTACTCCTTCCACCTGTTGCCCAAAATGGGGCAACTGGTGGCCAATGACGCCGAAAGTTACCGTTACCTGGCCGAGTCAATTCGTATGCACCCGGATCAGGAAACGCTGAAAGGCATGATGGAACACGCCGGGTTTGACAACACTTGTTACTACAACCTGACCGGCGGCATTGTCGCGCTGCACCGTGGCTACAAATTCTGAGGGTGAAGCATGCCATTTGAACCCCTGGTCACCGCGGCCATCGAAACCACCCTCAATACCCTGATTCAAGACGACCCCGAGCTGGGTCGTCGTCTCGGCCGACTCAAAGGTCAGGCGATTCAGGTGCATCTGAAAGAATTCAATAAAACCCTGACGTTCCTGTTCAGCCAGCAAATCGATGTGCTGGCCAGCTATGAAGGTCTGCCTGATTGCTACCTGTCACTCAATGTCGCGGTGTTACCGCAACTGCGTGAGCAGGCCAACATCACCAAGTTGATCAAACAGGACCAGTTAGTGCTGGAGGGCGATATTCAACTGGCGCAGAAGTTTGCTCAGTTGATGACGGACTGTAAGCCGGATATCGAAGAATGGCTGTCGCGTTTGACTGGCGATGTAGTGGCACATACGCTGGTGCAGGGAGCAAAAAATGTCGGCCACCTGATGGCGTCGCAGGCCCGCAAGCATCAAAGTCATCTGGCTCAGGTTATTACCGAAGAATGGCAACTGGCACCCGCGCCACTTGAAGTGGCGCATTTTTGTGATCAGGTCGACGAGGTGCGCAGCCAGGCCGCCCGGCTTGATGCCCGACTTAACCAGTTGCTGGAGAAAGCATGACGCCAAGCGAGCTCAAACGTCTTTATCACATCGTCCGGGTTCAGCTGGAGTACGGTTTGGATGAACTCCTGCCGAGCGAACATCAGTTGACCAAAGCGCCATTGCTGGCGCGTAAATCTCTGTTCTGGATTAAGAACCAACATGCGGACAAGCCACTTGGCGAGCGTCTGCGTCTCGCACTGCAGGAGCTGGGACCGGTGTGGATCAAATTCGGCCAGATGATGTCGACCCGCCGCGATCTGTTTCCTGAGCACATCGCCGATCCGCTGGCGTTGCTGCAGGATCAGGTGTCACCGTTTGATGGTCACCTGGCGCGCGCGCAAATGGAAAAAGCGTTCGGCGGCAGCCTGGATAACTGGTTCAGTGATTTTGAAGTTGTCCCGCTGGCGTCGGCGTCGATTGCTCAGGTGCACACCGCCAAACTCAAAGAGTCGGGGCGGGAAGTGGTGCTTAAAGTGATCCGACCGGATATTCGCCCAGTCATTGATGCAGATCTAAAACTCATGTACCGGATGGCGCGTATAGTCGCCAAGGCGCTGCCTGAAGCTCGGCGTTTGAAACCGGTTGAAGTGGTTCGCGAGTACGAAAAAACGCTGCTCGATGAACTCGATCTGCGCCGCGAAGCGGCCAATGCGATTCAGCTTCGGCGCAACTTTGAAGGCAGTGAAGAATTGTATGTTCCTGAAGTAATTACCGATTTCAGTAATGAAACTGTCATGGTTTCTGAGCGAATATACGGGATTCAGGTCTCTGATATTGAGGGGCTTAAAGCCAACGGCACCAATATGAAGTTGTTGGCCGAGCGTGGCGTGAGCGTGTTCTTCACTCAGGTATTTCGAGACAGCTTTTTTCATGCCGATATGCATCCGGGCAATGTGTTCGTTCAACCAGCGCATCCGGAAAACCCGCAATGGATTGGGCTGGATTGCGGCATCGTCGGTACCCTGAACAGTGAAGATAAGCGTTATCTGGCAGAGAATTTTCTGGCGTTTTTCAATCGGGACTACCGCCGGGTAGCAGAACTGCATGTGGAATCGGGTTGGGTTCCACGTGAAACCAACATCGATGAGTTTGAATTTGCGATTCGCGTTGTGTGTGAACCGATTTTTGCCAAACCCCTGTGCGAGATTTCTTTCGGACATGTGTTGCTGAATCTGTTCAATACGGCACGACGCTTCAATATGGAAGTGCAGCCGCAACTGGTGCTGTTACAGAAAACCTTGCTGTATGTGGAAGGGCTCGGACGTCAGCTCTACCCACAGCTGGATTTGTGGGAAACCGCGAAACCGTTCCTCGAATCATGGATGATGAATCAGGTGGGTCCGCAAGCCGTGATCAACGCGGTGAAAGACCGGGCACCGTTCTGGGCGGAAAAACTGCCGGAGTTGCCGGAGTTGTTGTACGACAGCCTGCGTCAGGGTAAGGCCATGAACCAGCGTATGGATCAGCTTTATCAGGGCTATCGAGACAGCAAACGTCAGCAGGCGACCGGAAGATTTTTGTTTGGCGTTGGCGCCACTTTAGTCGTATGCTCGGCAATATTGGTCAACAACGCATTTGAGCAGTTGTCGGTGGTCAGTGGTATCACTGGGGTCACATTTTGGCTGCTCAGTTGGCGAGCTTACCGTCAATAGACGGTAAACTCAGAAAGTATTTTTTAAGCAGACCCGAGGTATAAAGAATGGGTGGTATCAGTATTTGGCAACTTCTCATTATTGCTGTCATCGTTATCTTACTGTTTGGCACAAAGAAACTACGCAACATTGGTGGTGACCTGGGCAGTGCCGTTAAAGGTTTTAAGAAAGCGATGAACGACGAAGACGCGTCGGCGAAAAAAGACGCCGATGCCGATTTCGAGCAAAAAAATTTAGAGCAGCAGAAAACGGACGCGACTGCTGACAGCAAGAAAGACAAAGAGCAGGCCTAACTCGTGTTTGATATCGGTTTTTGGGAACTGGTATTGATCTCTGTGGTGGCCTTGGTGGTATTAGGTCCGGAACGATTGCCGCACGCGATTCGCAGTGTCACGAGTTTTATTCGGGCCGCGAAAAGCATGGCAAACAGCGTCAAGGACGAATTGTCTCATGAGCTGAAAGTTCAGGAGCTGCAGGAAAATCTGCGCAAAGCGGAACAGATGGGCATGGAAGACCTCTCTCCCGAGCTCAAATCGTCGGTCGAGGAGCTGAAGAAAGCCGCGCAGGACGTTCAGCGTCCTTATGCCAAACCATCGTCTCAGCCCGCGGCGGATGAGCCGTCAGCCGCCCAAGACGATGACCACGTTGCGGCTTCACAGCCAGCAGCGGACCAAGCGACCAACACGGCAGAGAAAAAAGCCGAGTAGTCTTATGACCAAAGAGCTGCATAGGGATGCGGCTCTTTTTTGATCTTTTTTGAATGAGGTTTGCCATGTCTTCGGTAGAGCAGACACAGCCTTTAATCAGCCACTTGCTCGAACTGCGTGATCGCTTGCTGCGATGCATTGTCGCCGTGGTGGTGGTGTTTGTCGGTTTGGTGTATTTCTCCGGCAATATTTATGAATTTGTTTCCAAACCTCTGGTTGAGAAACTGCCGGCCGGCGCGACCATGATCGCCACCGATGTGGCATCGCCGTTTTTCACGCCACTCAAACTGACGTTGATTGCGTCAGTGTTTGTGGCCGTGCCGTTTATTCTTTATCAGGTGTGGGCGTTTGTCGCGCCCGGTTTGTATAAGCACGAACGTCGGCTGATCATGCCATTGATGTTTTCCAGCTCGTTGCTGTTTTACTGCGGGGTGGCGTTTGCCTACTTTGTGGTGTTTCCGCTGGTGTTCGGTTTCTTTACCGCCATCTCTTTGGGCGGGGTGGAGTTTGCAACCGACATTGCCAGTTATCTGGATTTTGTGCTGGCACTGTTCATGGCGTTTGGCATCGCCTTTGAAGTGCCTGTAGCGATCATTCTGCTGTGCTGGACTGGGGCAACCGATCCTCAAAGCCTGAAAGAAAAGCGTCCCTATATTATTGTGGCGGCGTTTGTGGTCGGGATGCTGCTGACGCCGCCGGATATGATTTCTCAGACTCTGCTGGCGATTCCGATGTGCCTGTTGTTTGAAATCGGTCTGTTCTTTGCGCGCTTTTATACTCGCAAGAGTGACGACGGCGAAGCGGCGGCGGAAGAGTAATGCGTCACCTGACGTGCAAAAAGGCTGGCCAGTGCCAGCCTTTTTTGTACCTGGAGAAAAGAGCTTATCTGAGATTGAACAGGGTTTTGGCGTTATCTGTGGTCAGGTTGTCGACCTCGTCGAGACCGATCTCCCGCAATTGGGCGATGCGCTGCGCAACCAATTGTGTGTACGCCGGCTCGTTACGTTTGCCACGATGCGGCACCGGAGCTAGGTAAGGACAGTCGGTTTCCAGGATGACGTAATCCATATCCAGATGCGGAATCACCTTATCCATACCGCCGTTTTTGAAGGTAGACACACCGCCGAGACCCAGGTGGAAACCCAGCCCGTTGATGGCTTGCGCTTGTGCCAGACTGCCGCCAAAGCAGTGAAACACGCCGCGCAGCGAACCGTCTTGCTCCTGCGCCAGTAAGGTCAGCGTTTCCTCAATCGAATCACGGGTGTGGATCACCACTGGTAACTGGCGCTGTTTGGCCCAGTTCAGCTGGGTGACGAAGGCTTTTTCCTGCTCTGCACGGAAGGTTTTGTCCCAGTAAAGGTCAATACCGATTTCCCCCACCGCGATAAACGGGTGCTGCTCAAACCAGCTTTCGATGGTGGCCAGTGTCTGGTCAACATTGCTATCGACGTAACACGGGTGCAGGCCCATCATCGAACGACACACCTGTGGGTAGGCCGCTTCGGTTTTGAGCATCGGTTCAATGGAGTCCAGATCGATGTTGGGTAACAGAATGTGCTCAATGCCCTGCGCCAGCGCGCGCTGCACCACCTCATCACGGTCGTGGTCAAATTCAGAGGCGTAAATATGGGCGTGGGTGTCGATCATGGGTGTCTCTCCTGAGTGATTAGGCTTAGTATAAAACAGCCACGGGGCCCGGCTCAAACTGGCGTGACCTTAATGCAAAACAGAGCATAAGCAATAAGACTGATAGATCGTTTTGGGATTTTTGCCGTTTGTCCCTAGCGTGAAAAAGCGAGAGTGTTATGATTTCGGTCCTAGCACTTGCACCAGATAAGGAGAATAGAGTGTCAGTATCCATTCTAGGCCAGTTCCCTGGGCGCCGTCTGCGCCGCGTTCGTAAACACGATTTCAGCCGTCGCCTGGTGGCGGAAAACCAGTTGTCGGCGAACGACCTGATCTACCCGATGTTTATTCTGATGGGGAAAGACCGCCGCGAGCCGGTGGAATCGATGCCGGGCGTTGAGCGCCTGTCGATTGACCTAATGCTGGAAGAAGCGCAGTACCTGGCGCAGCTTGGGGTTCCTGCTATTGCTCTGTTCCCGGTGGTGAATCAAGATGCGAAAAGCCTGTGTGCGACTGAAGCACACAATCCTGATGGTCTGGTTCAGCGCGCCGTCCGCCTGCTGAAAGAGCACGTGCCGGAAATTGGTGTGATCACCGACGTCGCACTCGATCCGTTTACGACCCACGGCCAGGACGGCATCATTGATGAAGACGGTTACGTCATCAACGACGAGACCACTGAGGTGCTGATCAAACAGGCACTGTCGCACGCGGAAGCGGGCGCAGACGTGGTGGCACCGTCTGACATGATGGACGGACGCATCGGAAAAATTCGCGCAGCGCTGGAAGAAGCGGGTTACATCCACACCCAGATCATGGCGTACTCAGCGAAGTACGCATCGGCTTACTACGGCCCGTTCCGTGATGCGGTCGGCTCATCGTCGAACCTGAAAGGTGGCAATAAGAAAACGTACCAGATGGATCCGGCCAACAGCGATGAAGCGTTGTACGAAGTGGCGATGGATGTCACTGAAGGGGCTGACATGGTGATGGTTAAACCGGGTATGCCGTATCTGGATGTCGTGCGCCGGGTCAAAACCGAACTGCAGGTGCCGACGTTTGCGTATCAGGTATCCGGTGAATACGCGATGCACAAAGCCGCGATTCAGAACGGCTGGCTGAAAGAACAGGAGATTGTGATGGAATCGTTGCTGTGCTTTAAGCGCGCCGGTGCCGACGGTATCCTGACTTACTTTGCGAAAGACGTCGCCGAATGGCTGGCTGCGGAGAACGCTGAAACAGCGAAGTTTCTGAAGCGGGACTAAGCCTCCGCGCTGCTGAAAACAGACTCATCAGGTCGGCCTCGTGCCGGCCTGTTTCGTTATGATGGAGTGAGGAGAAGACACATGGCGGTGACGATTCGTCAGGGATCATTGCAAGAAGTCATTCAGGTGGTCGAGCAGATTGCGGAATTTGCGCAGGGGGAGAGTGTCGCGACGTTGAAAGAGCGGATTGCGGACAAACCACACCTGACGCTGGTGGCGGAAGAGGCAGGGGAGCTACTGGGATTTAAGCTCGGTTATCAGCTCGACGCTGACACGTTTTACAGTTGGTTTGGTGGTGTGTCGCCGCTGGCAAGAAACAAAGGTGTCGCGCAACAACTGCTGGATGTGCAAGAGCAGTGGGCGTGTGCACAGGGTTATCGCCGGATCACCGTCAAATCCCGTAACCAGTTTCCGGCCATGCTACGTTTGCTGCTGCGTAACCA
>NZ_WXWP01000398.1:0-9284 GCF_009904765.1 Vibrio sp. V39_P1S14PM300 | reverse complement strand
GCAACAGATCTTGTTCACAATTGCGACTTGTGGATAACAGATCCACCTTATGCAGATGCTGTTAACTATCATGAAATCGCAGAATTTTTCATTGCATGGCTGAGAAAAAATCCACCAAAACCTTTTGATGATTGGATTTGGGACTCTAGAAGAGCTCTTGCGATTAAAGGTTCTGGCGATGATTTCCGTATAGGTATGGTTAGAGCTTATAAAACAATGGCTGAACATATGCCAGACAACGGTATGCAGTGTGTAATGTTTACCCACCAAGATACTGGCGTGTGGTCAGATATGGTTGGCATATTCTGGGCGGCTGGGCTGCAAGTTGTAGGGGCTTGGTATATTGCAACAGAAACAAGCACTGAGTTAAAAAAAGGTGGCTATGTACAAGGCACTGTGATTTTGATGTTACGTAAACGCCCAGCAGGAGAGAATTTCGGTTTTAAACAGCGGTTGCTCCCTGCAGTTCGAGCGGAAGTGAAAAATCAGATCGAAACCATGATGCATCTAAACGATGAAGTGAAAGGTAAGATGGGCGAGCCAGTATTTAACGACTCTGACTTACAGATGGCAGGCTATGCCGCGGCTCTAAAAGTTCTGACGTCATATACCCATATTGGTGGTGAAGACGTGACAGCATTTGCACTGCGTCCCCGCACTAAAGGTGAAGTAACCGTAGTTGATGAAATCGTTCAACAAGCGGCAGAGGCTGCAAACAGTCTTTTAGTACCAGAAGGATTAAGTGCCGATACATGGCAGAAACTAAACGGTATTCAACGTTTTTACTTGAGAATGATGGACATTGAGACTACTGGTGCAGGCAAACTAGACAACTATCAAAACTTTGCTAAGGCATTCCGCGTTGAAGATTACACACGTGTAATGGGAAGTATGGCTGCAAATAAAGCTCAATTAAAACGAATTCCAGAATTTGCTTCTCGTGATTTAACCGAAGCCACAGAGATAGGCTCAACTTGGTTGGGGCAGTTAATTATAGGCTTACAGCAACTATTAGCTGAAGCCGAACCTCAAAGTGTGATTAGTCATCTTCAAGAAGAACTACCTGACTTTATGGAAATTCGAACAGTTTTGATTGATATGTTGAAGTTCATTGAAAACAAAGCACCAGAACAAGCAACACGAGATGTTGCGGAAGTGCTAGGTGCCCGTTTACGCAATATGCGAGTTTTGGGAAATTAAGTGACAAATGATGAGCTACTTATGTAGTAAGGGAAAATGATATATGGCAATCAGACGGTTTTCTTCACGAACTCATCGGCTTGATAGTAGCTTTTTACTTGAACACCTAAAAGGAGCCCGCAGTTACAAACGCATAGCGGGTTACTTTACCAGCTCTTTGTTTGAAGTTGCTCACGAGCTCATTGAGGCGATCCCTGATGTAAAAATCGTCTGTAACGTGGATATTCACCCTGACGACTTGAAAGTGGCTCAGCTTCGAGAGTCTAAGATGATTGGTCGCTGGAATGAGCAAGATATAGAGACAGAAGCCTTGCTTAACCGCGACCGCTATCGAAGACTGGATAGCTTTCTAGCTAAACACGGACAAGTAATTCGTGTAGCACCTGACAGTGTGTGTGGTTTTTTGCATGGTAAAGCCGGAGTCATCGAGTGTGCGGATGGCCGAAAGTTGGGCTTTATGGGCTCAATGAATGAAACAAGTAGTGGTTGGCAAAGGCACTATGAGATCCTTTGGGAGGACGATTCTCCTGAGGGAGTAGCATGGATAGAAAAAGAGTTTGAATACTTGTGGAACGCCGCTCGTCAGTTACCCGACGCAGTAATACGTGAGGTTAAGCGCCGTGGATATCGTCGTGAAATCGTATTTGATGAGATTGATGATGAAGATGATGTAGCACCTGCAGCATTGATTGAATCACCGCTCTATCGGCAGGGCTTTTCACTAAGGCCCTGGCAACAAGGCTTTGTTACCGAGTGTATTCGCCATTATCGTAATCATGGAATTGTACGCTTGCTGATTGCTGATGAGGTTGGTCTAGGTAAAACTTTATCAATGGCAACAGCCGCATTGAGCCTTTGCCTTCTTAGTGATAAAGAAAACAAAAAGCGTAAACCCGTTATAATCTTTGCGCCAGCAACACTGTGCGAGCAGTGGCAAACAGAGATGATCGACAAACTAGGTATTCCTTGTGCCAGATGGCATACACAAAAAAAAGCTTGGATAGATTCGGATGAGCGGGTTATCTCACCTTCAGGACAAGAGTTTATCGCCAAGTGCCCTTTGCGTATTGGTATTGTCTCTACTGGGTTGATGATGCAAGAGTCTTTAGAGAAAGAGCATCTTTTAGGTTTGAGATTTGGACTTACGATTCTTGATGAGGCTCATAAGGCCCGAAGCAGACAAGGGTTTGGAAAGGAAGCTGGTACGCCTAATAACTTACTTGCTTTTATGCGTGATGTTGCTGCGCGTTCCGATCATGTACTCCTGGGCACGGCGACACCCATTCAAACTCATTCAGCAGACCTCTGGGACCTTATGGGTATATTGCATCAAGGAGTAGGCAATTTTGTGCTAGGGAATGATTTAGCCAAGTGGCATCGTCCAAAAGAGGTGCTACCAATTTTGTCTGGCGAGCAGCGTGTCAGTGAGCCTAGTTTTGCATGGGAGTTGCTACGTTCACCACTCCCGATGGTTGACTCTAGCAATGAGAAACATTCGAGGAAGCTGTTTCGCTCAATTCGAGAAGATCTTGATCTATTAAACGATAGAAAGTCAGATATTAGAAATCCGCTAACTGATTTATCTGAGGAGTCTAGGGACTACCTAGAAGACGAGCTAGATCGTGATATTGCTGGAGCCAGTTTTTTCCAGAGGGAGAATCCATTTGTTCGTCATATAGTGTTACGAAAACGTGTAACATTGGAGGATGCTAACCTACTCCCTCGTATTGGGGTTCATGTTCACCCCGATAGGCAATTAGCTAAAGAAGAGCATAAGTTTGGCAGTCTGTTTACGGGTAAGGCGCTAATTACTAGTGAAGAATTTCGCCAGGCTTATACAGAAGCTCGACATTTTGGTAAAGCTCTTGCTCAAAACGGCAAAGGCAGTGGTTTTATGAAAAACCTGATGGAGCAACGTATTTGTTCAAGCATTGTTGCCGGGTTAAATACAGCCAAAATGCTGCTAGAGGGGCGAACCGTCCAAGAAGAAAGTGATGAGCAATTTATTGAACTAAAAGCGGAAAGCCCAGAAGAAATAGCAGTTCTTGAACGAATGATCGCAAGGCTAGAAAGTGTTGATGAAGATCCCAAACTACGTGCAGTAGTGCATTACTTGGAATTAGAAGGTTGGCTAAAACATGGGGTTATCATTTTCAGCCAGTACTATGACACAGCAAAATGGGTTGCAGACTCTTTAGCTGAGCGATACCCAAATCAAGCTGTGGGTTTATATGCAGGTGCAGGTAGAAGCCGATTATACCAAAAAGGTGATAGCGTAAATATTGAGCGTGAGACTTTAAAGAAAATGGTCGCGGAGCATCAATTAGAAATCATGGTTGCTACAGACGCAGCCTGTGAAGGCTTGAACCTACAAACGTTAGGCACATTAATAAACGTTGATCTGCCTTGGAACCCAACCAAGTTGGAGCAAAGGATAGGCCGGATCAAGCGCTTTGGACAAGTTCGAGAGCAAGTTGATATGCTTAATTTGGTTAATGAGCAGACGGTTGATGAAAAGGTGTATGACAAGCTCTCTGAGCGCATGCAGGATCGTTACAACTTGTTTGGTGCATTGCCAGATACGATTAAAGATGAGTGGATAGATGATATTGAAACTCTCGGGGAAGAAATGGACAAATATATCGAAGACAGAAAACAGGCAAATGGATTTGATCTTCGTTATACAAGCACCATGGAACCGTCGGATAAAGATTGGCGAGATTGCTCTAACGTTTTATCCAGAAGAGACTTTAGTGAGTTAATGACTTCTGGTTGGAGTGAGACAAAATGAGTCATAGTGTTACAGTAAGAAGAGATGATAATGACTGTTAAAGTGTCGCACATCACGCATATCGATAACCTCGGCAGCATCTTAGCGCAAGGATGTTTATGGTCTGATTCTAAGCGAATTGAGCTGGGATTAGTCAATCAGAATATTGGCTACAGTCACATTAAACAGCGGCGCCTTGTTCGTCCTGTTAATGTAGCGGCAGGTGGAACCATTGGTCAGTATGTACCTTTTAACTTTTGCCCTCGCTCTGTGATGCTGTTTGTTATCTACAAAGGGCATCCAGATTTCCAAGGTGGGCAGGACAGGGTGCTACACTTAATCAGTGACACTGACACTATCCGATTGAGCAATCAGCATTGTTTCTTTACTGATATTCATGCTGATTTGGATTACGCAGAACAGATAGATGACTTTGATCGTATTGGTGAACTAGATATTCAACGAATCATTAATGAGAAGTACTGGCTGGACTTTAAAGAAGAAAAGCAAGCGGAGTTTTTAGCCTTTGAATCTGTACAATGGATTACTATTCAGCAAATTGGCGTTAAAACTCAAGCTATCGCAGATGAAGTGAATGCTTTGATCCAGGTTGCGCAGCATAAGCCAGAGGTCGTTGTTCGACCTGAATGGTATTACTAGAGGTTACTATGATCACTTATCAAACAGGGAATATATTGCATGATCAAGCTGATGCTATTATTAATACCGTCAATACTGTTGGGGTGATGGGTAAAGGTTTGGCATTGCAGTTTAAAAAAGCGTTCCCTGAGAACTTTAAAGTTTATAAGAAAGCCTGTGATGATAAATCTCTAGTAACAGGACAAGTATTATCGGTATCTCTTAACTCAATGAATGCACCGTACTATGTGATTAATTTTCCAACCAAAGCGCACTGGAAGGGGAAATCAAAGCTTGAATTTATTGAGCAAGGCTTGGATAGCTTGAAGGCAGAAGTAAAGCGTTTAGACCTTAAATCGGTAGCTATTCCAGCATTAGGCAGCGGTTTAGGGGGATTACCTTGGCATCAAGTAGATCAATTGATTAATAAGCATTTGGTGGATATGCCTGATGTTGAATGGCGAGTCTATCCACCACAAGCAGCACCGAAAGCCGAAGCTATGATAAATAGGACTAAACGACCAGCTATGACAGCTGGTCGGGCCGCTGTGCTTGGTTTGATCGAGCGCTATGTGTCTACAGGGTTCGGTTATCGTTTATCTTTATTGGAAGTACAGAAGCTTGTCTACTTTCTAACAGCTGTTGGTGAGCCATTAAACAAGGTCGTCTTTCAGAAACACCATTATGGGCCTTATGCTGATGTTCTTCGTCATGTGCTTGATAAAATGGAAGGTCATTTTATATCTGGTTATGCCGACGGTTTAAATAAACCGGAGACACCGATAGAGCTCAGAGAAGATGCCGCCACAGAGGCTCTTGATTATCTTGAGCGGCATATTGATACCAAACTGCGCTTTGATAAAGTGGCTAAATTAATCGAAGGATTTGAATCTCAAAATGGTATGGAGTTGCTTTCTACCGTTCATTGGGTGGCGACCCAAGAATATAATGATAAAGACTTGAGTTCTGATGATGTAGTTCATGGTGTTCAAAGCTGGAATGCAAGAAAAGCAAAGATGAAACCTGCGCACATATTGGCAGCATGGAATAGACTAAAAGAACAAGGTTGGCTTGATAACAAAGCCCCTACTTCATGAATCACACAATTTAACAGAGGACTTATTGTTCTCTGTTAAATTGTATTAGTGTTAAATAAAATTTTTAAGGTATGGCGTACCAACTAAATAAATCTGTGCACTTTAGCCGCGAGCGTAGTTAAAGCCTCTCTCCGCTCTTCAAAATAATCATGTCGGTCATAAATCCCTTCAACACCTTTTAACTTGTGATTCAAGCACCTTTCGGCCACATGGCCGGGGGGGTGCCTTGTTGTGCCAATAAGGTTCGTCACGTACGGCGTAGGTCATGAACAGTAAAGTGAGGCATATCCCCCATAAGATTCGGCGGCTGTTTCTTTTTTGCATATTTCTTAGCATTCCGATCAGTCATTTCCGCTGTTTTTCAATTCATTGCCTTTGGTGTTCTGGTGGTTGTTGTGTTGTTATGAATAATCAATTAGTTGCATTTTGGTTTGGTTGCTTAATTGTTCTAGTGGGAGCAATATGTGTTATTGCTCATATTGATCGTGGCACCAAGTGTTGTCATGAGTACGTGAGTGGGGGAATGAATTTGGGTTTGGAGGCGATCTATGTTGATAAGAAAGGCAAGAATAAAAAACTACCGATTATTAAAAAATGTCGAGTTGACCCTAAATGATGTGGCCACCTTAATCGTTGGTCGCAATAATTCAGGAAAAACATCCTTTGCAGAGGCGTTTCGCAGTTTCTTGTCGCAGTCGGGGCAAAAGGTTCGGTATGAGGATTTTAACCAATCTAGTCTAAGCGAGTTTAAGGTTGCTTTGGGTTCATTTTTAGCGGAAGAAGAAGAAATTAAGGTGAGGGAATTAACCCCTTCAATTCAAATGGAATTGTCAGTGGATTATACGACTGACGCGGCTGATTATGGCGTGCTGAGCGATTTCATTATTGATTTAGATGAGGAGTTGTTTGAGACCAAAATCCTAATTTCGTATCAGTTGCAAGATGGTAGGATTTCTGACTTTTACCAAGGCCTTGATTCTGGGGCGGATGGTAAATTCTATTCGGAATTGAAAAGTAAAATCGAAAGTTACTTCGAGGTTGTAGCTTTTGCAGTTGAACCAAACAACCCTCAGAACGTAGTTAAAGTCGAGCTGGCTAAGGTGAGGAGGCTCTTTTTGTCTGGCCTTATTAATGCTCAGCGAGGACTTGATGACGAGACTCACAGTGAGAGGGATGTGCTGGGTAAGTCTTTAGGGAAAATATTTGATAGTGCCACTAGTGTTGGAGCCCCTGATGACTTTAAGAGTAAGTCTGAAGGAATAAATACTGTTGTTGAAGAGCTTCAAGAAAAAGTGGACACAGACTTTCAAGAGAAAGTTGCAGAACTATTGCCAACCCTAAGTATTTTTGGGTATCCAGGGTTGAAGGACCCCAATTTAAGTGCAGCTACTACGCTAAATGTAAAGTCATTACTTGAAAGTCATACAAGGGTATTTTATCGCAAAGATGAGTACTTTACCCTTCCTGAAACCTATAACGGGTTAGGGGTGCGCAACCTTATCTTTATTTTATTCCGCATATATGAGTACTTTAGGGAGTTTCAGTCGCAGACGACCCCTCCCAAAGGGCATTTGATTTTTATTGAAGAACCAGAAGCTCATCTACATCCTCAAATGCAAGAGGTGTTTATTCGCCAGTTAAGAGAGATTGTTGCAGAGTTTCAACGGCAGTTGAATGACGGGAAAGTATGGCCTGTCCAATTTATTGTTAGCACACACTCATCACACATAGCCAATGAGGCCGATTTTAATTCCGTCCGCTATTTCCTATCAAGAGATGGTAAGTCAACAGAAGTGAAGGATTTGAGCCAGGTCTTTAAAGGTGATGAGAGTGTTAATGATAAGGAGTTTTTACACAAATATCTAACTCTAACCAAATGCGACTTATATTTCGCGGATAGAGCTATTCTAATCGAGGGTACAACTGAGAGGATAATCCTGCCTGAGATACTAAAGAAATCCGATGAGGTGAGTGGTACGAACCTTCGAAGAAAGTATTTGTCAGTAGTCGAAGTTGGAGGAGCTTATGCTCATCACTTTTATAAGTTCATCGATTTTCTTGAGCTTAAGACATTGGTAGTTACTGACTTGGATTCAGTGAGAAAAACTGAGAAGGATAAGGAGGGAGGAGGAGTTACTACATCATACCCTTCGGTGATGGTAAGTGAGGGAACGCACTCTAGTAATGTTGGCTTGACTAAGTGGTTTGCACCGAGCGGTGAGGGTTATAGCGATATTGATGAGTTGTTAGCGAAAACCAGTAAAGACAAAAGCAAGGCGTGTCGTCGGATTGCGTATCAGATAGCGGACAACAAGGATGGCATCATAGGGCGTAGTTTTGAAGACGCATTTATATTGGCAAATAAAGACATGTTTGGCCTGGCGGAAGAATCGGACAAGGAGATTATTGAAAAGTCTGCCTACGATATGGCAAAAAAAATAGGCAGTGCTAGTAAGGCTAACTTTGCTATTGAGTATTCCGTTGAAAAACCAGATTGGGTTGTTCCTAAGTATATAAGAGAAGGTTTGGCCTGGCTCGACTCAGATGAAGCACCAATAGCTGGAGGGAGTGATGCATGACCGATATATCACCAGCAGAGAAGGCCTCTATTGAGGCTCTAGAGGCGACGAGAAGTTGTATTGATAACAATGAGTGCTTTCGGTTAGAGGCAGGTGCTGGAGCAGGTAAAACTTATTCTTTGATTGAATCGATTAGGTACCTGATAGCTCATCGAGCTGATGAGTTGTTGAGGTATGAGCAACGTATTGCCTGTATAACGTATACGAATGTCGCTAAAGATGAAATCAAGCAAAGAACTGATAATCACCCTGTGATTATTGCAGAGACAATTCACGGATTCAGTTGGAGTCTTCTTAGTTCCCATCAGGATAAACTGAGGGATCTAATTCCAGGGTTAAGTGATAAATGGAAAGGCCGTATAGAAGAGGCTGGAGGCATCAGGGGGCAAATAGTCAAATATGAGCTAGGGTTCCCTAGCATAAATGAAAGCGAAATAACGTTGCATCACGATGATATTGTGGCGCTGATGTCACAAATGCTTTCCTATAAAAAATTCCAAAACCTCGTGAAGAGCAAGTTCCCCATCATCTTTATTGATGAGTATCAAGATACTGACAAGACTTTGGCCGAAAGTATACTAACAAACCTGATTGACAATGACTCTGGGATTCTCATCGGTTTGTTCGGAGACCATTGGCAAAAGATTTATGGGAGTTCTGCGTGTGGCCTGATAACTAGTAATGAAGACAAAATTAAAGAGATTGGTAAGAAAGCCAACTTTCGCTCTGACAAGAATATTGTCAAGTGCCTCAATCAGATGAGGCCTGATTTACCGCAGTTTGAATCTGAGCCCCTATCTCAAGGTGTAATCAAAGTTTTTCACACCAACAATTGGAAAGGAACAAGGCAGGATGGAGCGCATTGGAAGGGGGATTTGCCATCTGAATTCTCAAAACTATATTTGGAAAAAACGAGAAAACTGATGATCTCTGACGGTTGGGATTTTTCATCCGAAAATACCAAAGTCCTGTTTCTTACGAATAACCTTATTGCGGAAG